>JALNZK010000053.1 GCA_023229365.1 Pseudomonadota bacterium
CGTCGAGGTAGACCGAGGCGAAAGGAAAGAAGCCGAGGACGACGGGAGTGGGGAAGTCGGAGGGCTGCGAAGTAGCGAAGAGTCCGGGGAACGAGAGGCGCAAGGACCCGGAGGAGCGAAGGCGGCCCGCGTCGGTACGAGCCTTGTGAGGGAGACATGGACGGAGCGAAGACTTCGGCGAACGTGTCAACGGGACTGACAAGGGTAAGGGAGAGAGCGCGCCGTGATCCGCACGGCAAGATGCTCTCGCTGAGCCACCACCGGGAACTGGGGTCAGGACCCTTCACTTGTCACATGCTATCGGTCTGTGGCGCCGCTATATGACATATGATGGGTCTTGACCCCTTCTGACCCCTGACCCCTTGACCCCTTCTGACCCCTTCTCCTCTGCCGATCCCCGAGCAGCACGCAGCGCTCACGCGCCGCATTCTGGGCCACTTCCACTACTTCGGGGTCAACGGCAACGCGAAGGCGTTGCGGACGATCCTGGTCAGGGTGGAGTGGGTATGGATCAGATGGCTCAGACGCCGGAGCCAGCGGACGCGGATGACCTGGGAACGCTTCAACCGGATGCTCCGCGAGATACCGCTCCCGAAGGTCAGGGTCTACAGGAACCTGTGGGCCGCTCCATGAGACGTACCGACAGAAGAGCCGGATGGTGGCGGCGGCGGTCGCCGTGCGGCGCCCGCTCGGCCCTGTCGGCGGCCTCTCGCGGCTCTGCACGCTCATTGGGTCGTGTTTCGCCGTCGTGATCACCACGCTCGACGCCGACGACTCTCCGATTCGGAGATTGATACCGACACTCGCTTGAGGAATGGGATGTCTTGAAATCGGTTTCGGGCAACAGGTCCATGGGTCCTGACCCCATTCTCCTGTGTCGGGCGGGAGGGCTGCGCCAAGACCCTGGCCATGTCGATCGACGCTGGGGAGCGGGCCGCGCTCGAGGCGTCGGCGGCGGCGCTGCGCAAGGTCTACGCCGACATCGGCGGCCCGAAGGGGTGAGGGGGCTGGCCCCGCTCAGTCGTGCAGGGTCCGGCGCGCGTGCTCGAGGTCGCCGTCGCGCTTGCGCAGCTCTGCCGTCGTATTGCGGAACCGGCGCACGACCACCGGCAGCATGGACGCGGCGATCGACGGCCGCTCCTTGAGCAGCCCCTGCATGCTCCACTGCGTGAGCACGAGCGCCATGACGTCGCCCACGGCGCGGATCGACGCCGTCCGCTCGTCCCCGTCGATGATCGCCATCTCGCCGACCACCGCGCCCTGGCCGAGCTCCGCCAGCACGACGGCCTCGCCGTCCGCCATCTCGTTCTCCACGCGGATCTTCCCGGAGACTATCAGGAACGCCGCGACGCCGCGCTCGCCCTGGCGGCAGAGGTACTCGCCGTCCCCGTAGGTCGCCTCGCCGCACGACTTGGCCACCGCCTTGAGATCCCGCTGCCCGAGCCCCGCGAAGATCTCGACCCGCGACAGGAAGTCGCGCCGCACCTTCCAATGCATCGTCACCTCCCTCTGCCGATCAGCTCGCGCGCCGCCGCCCGGATCTTGGCCGTCACCCGTTCGCCTCCGAGCATCTGCGCGATCTCCTCGACCCGTTCCTCCGCCCCGAGGCGCCCGACGCGCGTCACGGTGCGCCCGCCGCCCTCCTCCTTGGACACGCGGAAGTGCGCGTCGCACATCGCCGCGATCTGCGGCAGGTGCGTGACGCAGATCACCTGGTGGTGGGCCGCGACGTCGCGCAGCTTGCGGCCGACGGAGGTCGCGACGGCGCCCCCGACGCCCGCGTCCACCTCGTCGAAGACGTACGTCCCGACCGGTCCGAGCCCCGCGAGCACCCGGCGCACGGCGAGCATCACCCGCGAGAGCTCCCCGCCGGACGCCACCTTGCGCAGCGGGTGCGCGCCCTCGCCGGGGTTCAGATCGACGTACAGCTCAAGGGCGTCCGCGCCGTCCGGCCCGGGATCGCCCGCCGCGGCCCCGAGGCGCGCCTCCATCGCCGCCTTCGCGAACGCGAGATCCTCGAGCTCCTTCGTCGCCGCGGCCGAGAAGCGCGTCGCCGCGGCCCGCCTCTTCGCCGTGAGCGCCGCCGCCGCCGCCGCCGCGCGCGAGCGCGCCGCTTCGACCTCGTCGGTGGCCTCGCGCAGGGAGTCCTCGTACCGCTCGAGGGAACGGAGCTCCGCCGCGAGCCCTTCGCGCAGCGCGAGGACGCCCGCGAGGTCGACGCCGTGCTTACGGGAGAGCCGCTTGAGCGCCTCGCGCCGCTCCTCGAGCGCCTCGAGGCGGGCCGGATCCGGATCGAACCCCCGGCCGTACGCCGCGAGGGAGCGGGCCGCCTCCTCGACGAGCACCACGGCGTCGGCGAGTTGGCGCGCGTCCGGCGCGAGCGACTCGTCGTGGCGCGAGACCTCCTCGAGCGACTTGGCGAGGCCGCCGAGCCGCTCGAAGACGGAGCCGTCGGCCTCGTACAGCTCCTGGACGCCGCGCCGCGCGGTCTCGAGGAGCAGCTCCTGGTGGCGCAGGAGCCCCGCCTCGCGCTCGATCTTCTCGAGCTCGCCCGCGGCGGGCGCGATCCTGTCGATCTCGTCGATCTGGAACCGGACGAAGTCGAGCCGCGCGCCCCTGTCGCGCGCCGCCCGCTCGAGCCGGTCCAGGGCGCCCCTCGCCGCCACGAGCCGCGCGTGGGCCTCCGCCATCGCCGCCCGCAGCTTTCCGGGGACCCCGTATTCGTCGAGCAGCGCCAGCTGCACCGCGGGATCGAACAGCGTGTGGTGCTCGTGCTGGCCCATGACGCTCGCGAGCCCCGAGGCGAGCTCCCCGAGCACCGAGAGCGACGCGAGCTTGCCGTTGATCCAGCACCGGTTGCGGCCGTCCGCTGGCACGACACGCCGGACGAGCAGCTCGTCGCCCGAGGGCAGGCCGGCCTCCTCGAGCCTCTCGCGGACCCGCGGCTCGTCCGAGATGTCGAACAGCCCCTCGACCTCGGCCTCGACCGCGCCGCGCCGCACGAGCTCGGGCGAGGCCCGCCCGCCCATGAGGAGATCGAACGCCGCGATCACGAGCGACTTCCCGGCGCCGGTCTCGCCGGTGAGCGCGTTGAAGCCCGGCGCGAGCTCGAGATCCAGCTCCTCGATGAGCACGAGCTCGCGGACTCTGAGCTGCGCCAGCATCGCCTCTCGCCCCGTCCCCTCTCAGAGCGCCGCCAGGACGCCCGTGTTGACCTCGGCGGCCTTGGCGTCGCCGCGCAGGATGCGGACGAGCGCGAACGCGAGCTCCATCGCCGTGCCCGGCGCGCGGCTCGTCACGACGCGGCCCGAGATCACGACGCGCGCCTCGTTGCGCGACGGCCCGGGCAACTCCTCGGCCATGCCGGGGTGGCAGGTCGCCTCGCGCCCCGCGAGCAGCCCCGCGCGCTCGAGCGCGATGGGCGCGGCGCAGATCGCGGCGACCCAGCCGCCGCCGTCGTGGGCGCGTTGCAGGATCGAGATGATCCGCGGATCGTCGCGCAGGGTGGTCGAGCCGGGCATGCCGCCGGGCAGGAAGACGAGATCGAACGCCGGCCCCGCGGCCGCGCCGTCGAGCTCGCGGTCGGGCCTGACGGCGATCCCGGAGCGGCCCGTGACGAGCCCGGGCGCGACCCCCGCGACCACCACCTCGACCCCCGCGCGCCGCAGGATGTCGACGATCGTGAAAGCCTCGATCTCCTCGAACCCCGCGGCCAGCGGGACCAGCGCTCGCTTGGGCATGGGCATCTACGGCAGGATCGCCGCGCTCTTGATGTAGTCGAGCTTCGGGAACTTCGCCTTGAGGTACTTGGCGCCCTTCTCGGCGATCTTGCCCTGGTCCGGGCCGTCGCCGCGCGGCCAGCCCTCGCCGTAGCCGTCGTAGAGCCTGTCGACGACGTCCATGCCGGGCTCGCGCACCTTGCCGAACGGCGCGAACCGCATGCCGTCGAGCGAGAGGTTGTCCTTGAAGTTGATGAAGAACTGCGTCGTGCGCGAGTTCTTGCCGGCCATGGCGAAGGTCACCATGCCGCGCCTGTTGCTCTCGACGACCGGATCGTCCTCGATCCGCTTCTCGCGCCACTTCGTGTTGAGCTCCGGCACGCCGCTCAAGCCGGCTTGCGCCATGAACCCCTTGATCACGCGGAAGAAGGCGACGTTCGTGTAGTAGCGGTGCTTCACGAGCGTGTAGAACCTGTCCGCGCCCCTCGGCGCCCAGTCCCGCGTCACGTCGACGACGACGTCGCCCTCGGTCGTGACCAGCTTCACCGCGTACTGCGCCGGCGCCTGCTCGTCCGCCTCCGGCACCTCCATGCCCGGCCCGGCCTCGGCCCCCGCCTTCGCCTCCGTCCTCGCGACGCCGGCGCCGATCACGACCATCCCGACCAGGGCCAACGCGACGGCACTGTATTTCAGCTCCATGCTCTCGTCCTTTCTCCAGCCGACGAGATTCTAGCCCATTTTCGGGCAAAGGGAACGGCCGCGTGCGGCGCGGAGGGTCCCGGCGCGCTTGACGTTTGCCGAAACGGGCTATTATGTACGTTCCGCGTCCGGCTTTTCGGCTTTCGCGGGAGGGGTGGATCGAATGAAGCGGGGTCTACTGGAGCTCGTGGCGGCGGCGGCGGCGGTGGCGTGCCTCGCCGTGGGCGCCCTCGCGCCCGATCTCGGCGCTGTCTCTCTCGTCGCGGTCGTCCCGATCGCGTGGCTCGCGATCTCCGGCGCCCTCCTCAGGCGGGGGCTCGGCCGGCTGGCCGGGATGCTGGAGCGCGCGCGCAAGGACGAGGACGCGCCGGTTGCGCCCATGGGCGGCGCCCTCGCGGAGACGAGCCGGGCGCTCGCGGCGTTCGTGGACGACTGCCGCGGGGAGGCGCGCAACACGCGGACCATGGCCGGCGGGCTCAAGGCGCAGCTCAAGGCCACCGGGGATCTGGTCGAGGCGCTCGCCGCCGGGCTCGCCGAGCAGCGCACGTCGGTGCGGCGCAACAACGAGGCGATCGCCGAGATGTCCGGCTCGCTCAAGGACATCGCCGTGCACGTCGAGACGCTCGCGACCTCGGCCGAGGAGAGCTCCTCCTCCATCCTCGAGATGACCACGACCAACGAGGAGGTCGCCGAGAACATGTCGTCGATGGGCAACTCGGTGCGCGAGACGGTCAGCTCGATAGGCGAGATGGCGTACTCCGTGAAGGAGGTGGCGCGGAACATCGAGGCGCTCTCGACCACGGCGGAGGAGACGTCCTCGGCGGTGAACGAGATGGACGTCACCATCGATCAGGTGCAGTCCAACGCGAACGACACCGCGATCATCTCGGAGAACGTGGCCCGCGACGCGGAGCGGGCCGCGGACGCGGTCGTCAAGACGCTCGGCGCGATCCAGCAGATCAAGGACACGAGCCAGGAAGCGGTGAACGTCATCTCCAGCCTGGGCCAGAAGATCGAGGCGATCGGCCACATCCTGAACGTGATCGACGACGTCGCCGAGCAGACGAACCTCCTCGCCCTGAACGCCGCCATCATCGCGGCGCAGGCGGGCGAACACGGCAAGGGGTTCGCCGTCGTGGCGGACGAGATCAAGGATCTCGCCGAGCGGTCCGGCGTGTCGACCAAGGAGATCGCGGACCTCATCAAGGCGATCCAGGCGGAGTCGCGCAACGCCATCGCCGCGGTGGAGCGCGGCAACTCCAACGTCGATAAGGGCGTGGAGGTCTCGGCCGACGCCGAGCGCGCGCTGAAGAAGATCCTCGAGAGCTCCCAGAAGTCGACGAACATGATGCGCGCCATCGCCCGCGCCACGGTGGAGCAGTCCAAGGGCTCGAAGCAGGTCACGGACACGATCAACAGGATCGCCGAGACCGTGCAGCAGATCGCCAAGGCGACGGGGGAGCAGGCGCGCGGATCGGAGCTGATCATCAAGGGCGCCGAGAAGATGCGGTCGATCACCCAGCACGTGGAGCGCTCGACGCAGGAGCAGGCGAAGGGCGGGCGGCAGATCACCACCGCGATCGAGTCCATCTCGAAGATGGTCAACCAGCTCAACCTCGCGCACCACCAGCAGCAGCAGGCGGTCGAGCGCATCATCGATCTCTCGTCCCGCGTGGAGCGCATCTCCAAGGAGCAGGAGGACAACCTGCGCCGCGTCCGGGACGGCTTCTCGTCGATCGAGCGGGCGATCGAGGTCGCCGACTAGCGGCGCCGGCGGGAGGCCAGCGTGTTCGGCATCGGTTGGACGGAGCTCCTCGTCATCGCGATCGCTTTCCTCATCTTCCTCGGGCCCAAGGAGATCCCCCGGGTGTTCAACAAGCTCGGCCGCCTCATGCGGGAGCTGAACGCGGCGAGCCGGGAGCTGCGCAACCAGCTCGAGGTCGAGGTGCGGGACATCCCCACGCCGCAGAAGATCGCGGACGAGATCGCGCAGGAGCTGAAGGACGCCGCGGCGGAGCCCTACGAGGAGATGCGGAAGCTCGACGCGGAGCTCAAGCGGGAGGCGGGCGCTCTCGACGCGGAGCCGGCGAGGGCGGCGGCGGATCCCGCCCCGCCGCAGGACGATCATGGGCGGTGAGGGCGGCAAGATGACGTTCCTCGAGCACCTCGAGGAGCTGCGGCGCCGCATCATCTACTGCGTCGTCGCCGTGGCCGGCGGGATCGTCGTGTGCTGGATCTTCCGCGAGGAGATCCGCGCGTTCCTCGAGGCGCCGCTCTACACCGCGTGGTCCCGCGTCGAGGGGCTCCCTCCCGCGCAGCCGCTCAGCTTCACGAGCCTCATCGAGCCGTTCATGGCGTACCTCAAGCTGTCGGCGATAGGCGGCGTGTTCCTTGCGGTGCCCGCGATCCTCTACAACCTCTGGAAGTTCATCGCGCCGGGCCTCTACAAGCGGGAGCGGAAGGTCGCCCTCCCGTTCGTCTTCGTCTCGTCGCTCCTGTTCCTCGGCGGCTCGACGCTCTGCTACGCGTTCGTCTTCCCGATCGGCATCCAGTTCTTCCTCGAGTTCGCCGCGGGCGGCACGCCGGAGGAGCAGACGGTCTCGATCGTCACGGAGCCGCCCGCCTCGATCGCGCCCGCGGAGGCTGAGGCGACGGCGCGCGCACCGATCGCGCCCGCGGAGCCGGACGGCGGGAGCGCGGACGGTGGGGTCGAGGTCGCGTCCGACGCCGGGGTCGAGGAGGCGCGGGCGCCGATCGAGGCCGCCTCGCCGGACGCGCGCCGCGAGGTGAAGCCCGCCGCGCACGAGGAGCCGAGCCTCGTCGACCTCGCGCTCGAGAAGCTCCTGCGGGAGGGGTGCGGGGAGCTCACCGCGCAGGCGGACCCGGCGGGGGCGGCGTCGCTGCGCTACACGTGGCACGAAGGGGAGTGCGGCGCGATCCCCGAGATCATGTCGCTCAAGCGCGACGGCGCGATGGTCGAGGTCGGGTGGGAGAAGGCCGCCGACGCCCCTTCGGGCTACGCGGTGCTCGCGGCGCGGGACGCGCCGGAGAGGGGCGGCAGGCACGAGTACGTCCTGCACACGCTCAGCCGCGGCGACACGGGGCGCAAGCTCGCGCCGATCCTCATGCTCTCCGACTACCTGTCGTTCTCGATCAAGCTCCTGTTCGCGTTCGGCATCCTGTTCGAGCTGCCGGTGCTCGTCGTGTTCCTCGCGCTCGCGGGGATCGTGGACCACAAGCAGCTCCTCAAGTTCAGCCGGTGGTTCATCGTGCTCGCGCTGATCGTCGGCGCCGTGATGACGACGCCGGACATGATCACGCAGATCATGTTCGCCGGGCCGCTCATCGTGCTCTACTTCATCTCGGTGCTGATCGCGTACTTCATCGAGCGGAAGCGAAAGGCGTAGAGTCGAACCCGCGCGACTCGTACAATGGTACGAGGAGATCAGATGGCCTTCGTCCTATCCATGAAACGATTTCTTGGTGCGCTCCTTTCCCTGGCGTTGTCCGTGCTCGTTGTATTCGCCTGCGGCTGCTGGGGCTCGGGTGGATCCGGCGCCGCGCCCGACGGCGGCGGTGGCGATTCGGGTACGGATGTGGACACGGACGTCGACGGCGACACGGATGTTGATTCAGACAGCGATACCGATGCCGGCACGGAGACGGACACGGAGTTCGTCTGCGAGGGACTCCTCGTCTTCCCGGATCCGGGCCTCCAAGACGCGGTATGCCAAATCCTCGGCGCGTACGGCTACGATACGGACACCTGCCTCGACGGCGTGCCCGCCGAGGACGTCGCTGCGATGACGTTCCTGGACTTCAGCGACTACACGGTTACCGATCTCACGGGTGTCCAGTGCATGACCTCGCTGACGTTTCTTGTCATCTCCACGCAGAGCATCGATGACATTTCGCCCCTGGCCGGCGCGACTGCGCTCACGACGTTATGGGCGGAAAGAGATGAAATCTGGGACATCTCGCCGCTCGCCGGGCTCACCCAGCTCACGCAGGTGATTCTCAGCTTGAACGAGATCTCCGATATCTCACCGCTCGCCGGCTTGTCACAGCTGACGACTCTTCAACTAAATCGCAACGTGATCACCGACATCTCGCCAATCGCCGGTTTGACACAGCTCACTTCGTTAGGACTTGCTTACAACGCCTTTTCGGATCTCACTCCTCTTGCCGGGCTCACCATCTTGGAGAGCTTAGAATTGGAAGGAAACGGAATTTCGGACATCGGCTCGCTCGAAGCTCTAGTGGGACTCGAAAACTTGTATGTCAGGTCGAACGATATTTCCGATCTGGGGATAGTTCCTGAGATGATCAGCCTCGCCGAGCTCGACGCCGCGTTGAACGACATCACCGATCTTTCTCCGTTGGTGAGCAACGAATCGTGCGCGGAAGGCTGCGTCGTGCACGTGGAATACAACCCGATCGATTGCGAGGCGCAGGCCGCCAACATCGACGCGCTGACGGGTCGAGGCGTTCAGCTGATGTGCGACTGCGACGCCTGCTACCCGTGAGCCCAATGAACTGATTGCCCCGCCCCCCTTCGACCGGCTCAGGACAAGTTCGAGACGGCCTTCGGCCTCCCCTTCGACAGGCTCAGGACAAGGCTCAGGATGGCGGACCGAACACAACCACCGTGCTCTAAATAACTGCGACTCGGTCCGCTACACTCGCCAAGAAAATATCTCTCGCTGCCCACGGACCGCGGGGTCGAGCCCCGCGGCAACGATGCGCCTTCGCGCTGACGCGTTTCGGCGCACGGCCTTCGGCCAAGACAAGAGAGGTCCGGCTTTGCCCGAAGGGCGTCCTCCTGAGCGCCTTGCGCGAAGGAGGATCGTTGCCGCGCTCCTCGTGGGCGCGGCTGACAGCGAGGCCGGCGTTCATTTGATCTGGACCGAGGAGCAGCTATCCTAGGAGATGTCCTCGCAGCCGCCGGGCTTGAGGTTGCAGTAGAGCCGCATGACGCGGCTCCCGTAGCCGTTCCGCTTGCACTTGCCCGAGTTGTACGCGGAGAGCCAAACGGACATGTCGTCCGGCCCGCACTCGTTCTGCCAGAAGAGGAGGTGGCTCACGCCGACGCGGACGTTCGTCCGGGGGTCGCTCAGGTCCTCCTTGGTGACGCCCTTGTTGATGGTCCGCACGAGCGCGCCGTACGGGAAGATCTGCATGAGCCCGACCTCGCCGCGCTTCCCGGCGACGTTCGGCCGGAAGCTGCTCTCCCGGTAGATGATCGCGACCATCAGGAACGGGTCGATCTCCGGCTGCACCGCCTGCGCCTCCTCCACGATGATCTCCGCGTAGGAGGCGGCCCGCGCCTGCTCGGCGTCGGAGCTCCACAGCGGCATCACCGACAGGATCGCCGACGTCACGGCGGGAACGAGGCTCTCCATCCGCTCGACCTCCCTCGAAGGCAATAGTATGCGGGTGGTTCGAAACACGTCAAGGCCGCCGCGCGTTCGGGATCGTTGCGCGAATTGGAGAACGGCCGCGGGGCGAGGTATGTTCCTCCTGGGAGCGCGAGGGAGAGACGATGGCGGGAGACCGGACGAGGACGCTAGGGAGGGCCGCGCTGGCGGGCGCGTTGGCGCTCCTCGCCGCGGCGGGGAGCGCGTCGGCGACGACCGTGTCGATCCCCCCGACCGAGCCCTGCACGGGCGCGGCGCCGGCGCCCATCGATCCCGCGCCGTACGACGCGGTGCTCGGCGATCCGCCGGGGTGCGCCTCCGTGATCGTCGACACCGAGCAGGCGACCATCCGCAGGGAGCCGGACGCGAGGTCCAAGCGCCGCGGCGTGGCGATGCGGGGCGCGCGGCTGCCCGCGCTCGGGAGGAAGTCCGGGCCCGGCTGCGCCGACGCCTGGTACCGCGTCCACGATCGGGGCTGGATCTGCGGCATGAGCGTGACCACGAGCCTCGAGCCCGCCGCGGCGCCGCGCTACCCCGTCGTGCCCGAGGGCGAGGTGACGCCGTGGCCGTACGCGTTCGTCCGCGACTCGGCGATCGAGTACCGGTTCGCCGGCGGCGCCCTCGAGGAGGTCCGCGAGCTCCTCAAGGGGTTCGGGTTCGGGGTCGCCGGTACGACGAGCTTCGACGGGCGGGCGTTCCTCAAGACCGCGGAGGGGAACCTCGTGCCGCGCGGCACGGCCGGGATCACGTCGCGGCTGAGCGAGCTCTCGGGCGTCGAGATCGTCGACGGCCGGCCGTGGCCCGTGGGCTGGGTGAACGCCAAGACGGCGTGGGCGTACGACGCGCCGTCGCGGGAGAAGCGCCACCGGGTGGCGCAGGCGGACAGGTACGCCGTCATCGAGGTGCTGGAGACCGCGGGGGAGGGGAAGCGCGGCTTCGTGCGCTTCGACGACGGCGCGTGGTTCTCGGCCGCCGACGTGCGGATCGCCCGACCGGCGACGCGCCCCGCGATCGTCGGCGCGCGGGAGAAGTGGATCGACGTCGACCTCGAGCGGCAGGTGATCACGGCGTATGCCGGGGACGCGCCGGTGTACGCCACGTTGGTGTCGACCGGCCGCGGCGGCAAGTCGAAGACGGTGAAGGGAGACTACCGCATCTGGGCCAAGGTCGCCGCGATCGCGATGGACAACACCGAGGAGGCGATCGAGGCGAACGAGGCGCTCGAGCTCGCGGACGCCGGCGTGCCGCTCGAGGAGGTGAACCTCTACTCGCTGCGCGACGTGCCGTGGACGCAGTTCTTCTTCGAGAGCTTCGCGCTGCACGGCGTGTACTGGCACGACCGCTTCGGCAACCGCCGCAGCCACGGCTGCGTCAACCTCTCCCCGATCGACGCGCGCTGGTTCTACGAGTGGACCGAGCCGCGCGTCCCGGACGGCTGGTGGGCGATCCACCCCGTCGAGAAGACCGAGGGGACGCTCGTCCACGTCCGGTGACGCGAGACGTCCTTCATTTTAAGCGCCGCGACCTGTAGAATTCCCCGCATGTGCCGAGGCCCGCTCCAACTCGTCGCGCTCGCGTCCCTCGCGGCGCTCCCGATCGCCTGCGACGGCGGGCGCGGCGCGGCGCCGGGCGGCGGAGGCGATCCGGCGGCGGGGCGGGCGCGGGTCGAGGCGTCGAGCGTCGCGGCGGTCGTGGACGGCGAGCCCGTCGGGTTGGACGAGGTCCGCGCGCTCATGGAGGACGCGGACGCGGGGCTCACCGCACGGGAGGCGCTCGACGCGCTGATAGAAGAGATCCTCCTCGCGCGGGAGGCCGGGCGGCGGGGTGTGGGGGGCGTCGATGTTGACGTCGAGCGAAAGCGCGCCCTGGCGCGCAGCCTGCTGCTCGAGATCGGCGACCGGACGACGCCGGACGCCATCGACGAGGCGACCCTGCGCGAGGACTACGAGGCGCAGAAGGAGCGGTTCGTGCACGGGAGGGAGCGGCGCGTGATCCACGCCGTCGTGAGGACGGGCAAGGGCGGGATGAGGGATCCGGTCGCCGCCGAGGCGTTGGCGCGCAGGATCCGCGTCGCCATGGACGGCGTCGCGGACGGTGACGACTTCGAGGCGCGCGCGAAGCGGTTCGAGCGGGAGGCCGGCAGGACTTTGAAGATCGAGCGGCTGCCACCCTTCGCCGAGGGGACGAAGCGCTTCGTCCGCGAGTTCGTCGACGCGGCGTTCGCCGTGCCCGGGCGAGGGGGGCTCTCGCCCGCGTTCCCGACGTCGTTCGGGTGGCACGTGCTGCTCGTCATCGAGGAGCTTCCGGCGCAGGACGTGGCGTTTGCCGAGGCGCGCGAGACGCTCGCAGAGGAGCGCCTTCCGTCCGAGCGCCGTCTCGCCCTCGAGCAGCTGCTCGAGCGGCTCGAGCGCGAGAACCCGGTGTTCGTGTACGAGTCGCCCGCCCGGGAGGCGGAGTAGATCCGGATGGCGGACGAGCACGCAGCCGTTCCGTGCCGGGACTCGACCGAGTCGCCGTTCGCGCGGATCCTGTCGGAGCTCGTGTCCGTCTGCGAGGGCTTCGAGACGGCCGTGTTTTTCGACGACTTGGGGGAGACGATCGACTACCACTCGTACCTGGATCCCTTCAGCGCACGCCTCGTCGCCGCGCACCACGGCGTGCTCTTCTCCTCGGCGAAACATCGGCTCGAGTGGCTCGGCGCCGGATCCGCGACGCACCTGGAGATCTACGCCTCGAACCGCGACAGCGTCACGATGCGCATCGCCGAGGGGTACTACATGACGGTGGTCGTGCGCGCCGGCACCCTGTCCGAGGAGCTCTTCGTCAGGATCGCCGAGGTCGCCGTCGAGTTCTGCACCGAGGCCGGGCTCTGAAGGGACCGGCGAGCGGCGCTGTCCCTTGCGGTCGGAGAGGGGAACGAGTTATCAGGGAGTCTGTTTCGAGCCGTGCGCGCGAAGCGCTCGGCGTGACCGGAGGACAGGATGAGGAGAACCATTGGACTTATGGCCCGTGCCGGGTTGCTCGCAACGTGCGCGGCGTGCGGTACGCGCCAGCCGGTCGCCGAGGCGCCGCCGCCCGAGCCGGTCCGCGTCTCGGGAGACACCTGCCCGAGCCCGACCGTCGGCGCGAACGTCGCCGTCACCTCGGCGCTCGGCGAGGCGAGCTCGCCGGTGGTCGCTTTCGACGGCGAGGGTTTCACGATCGCGTGGTGGGGCATGCGCGGGAAGTTCCCCTCCGTGAGCACCGTGCGCGTCGACAGGTCCGGCGCGTCGCCGTCGCCGATGGAGATGCTGCCGCACGACGGCGTCGCGAAGGAGCAGACCCTGGCCGTGGACAGCGCCGAGACGCACGTCGTGTGGATGGACGACTCCGCGGTGAAGTCGATGCGCCTCCCGGCAGACGGGAAGGGTCCCGCCGAGATCGCCGGCCGCGCCACCGCGGCCGCGGGCGGTCCGCGCGGCGCCGTCGCGTGGGTGGAGAAGGGCGTGCTCTACTTCCTTTCCGACGGCATGCTGCCGCCTCCGGACAGGAAGGGCGAGATCGTCGAGCCGCCGCCGACCGTCGTCGCGCGGGGAGGCATCGAGGATCCGCGCGTCGCCTGGAACGGCGAGCAGTACGCGGTCGCGTGGTCGGCGTCCTTAGCGGGCGGCCGCGAGATCCTGCTACAGCGCGTGTCGAACGCCGGCGCGCTCGTCGGCGCTCCTGTGAAGGTCTCCGGCATGGCGGGGGTCTCCCGCAACCCCGAGGTCGTGGCCGCGCCGAGCGGGTTCGCCGTCGTCTGGACAAACGCGGCGCCCGAGGAGAACAACCCGCGCGACAGGTTCTGGATCTTCTTCGCCGTGGTGCCGACCAAGGGCGACGCCCCGACGCTGACCCGGCAGCTCGAGTTCAACGGCTCCGCGGACCACGTCGCGATCGCGGCGGCGGGCGCCGAGTACGGCCTCGCGTGGGTCGGGAGCAAGGAGCCGATGGGGTCCGCGGTGTTCTTCGCGCGGCTCGACGGCGACGGGAAGCCGCTCGGCGCGATCGTGCGCGTCTCGGACGACAAGCCGCTCACCTGCGGCCGCCCGTCGCTCGCGTTCGCCGGGGACGGATACGGCGTGGCGTGGCACGACGACCGGAGCCAGACCGGCTCCGAGATCCTGTTCTCCTTCCTCGCGTGCGGCGAGCCCGCGCCCGAGGCCGCCGACGCCGGCGTCGCCCCGGAGCCCGAGGCTGCGCCCGCGCCCAAGCCCGACGAGCCGAAGCTGAAGAAGCTGTTCGAGTAGCGGCGTCGGCTCGCTCTGAAACCGGCGTCGGTTCTCCGTCTGAGAACGACCTGTGATGTCACACCTGTACGGCTTGTTTTTTTTTTTTTGAGAGATAGTGCGGGAAGAGGGCATGCCTTCCTTGAGAGAACGGGGTCGGCTCGGCAGGGGACCGGGCCGAAGGGGATGAGGCCGCCATGAGCGGCCGACAACAAGAAGGAGGAAGCGACATGGATCGCATGAAGGTATTCGTGTGCGCGACGGTCGTCGCGATGGTGATGGGGTTCGTCTCGAGCGCGAGCGCGCAGGAGGATAACGCGGCGTTGGAGGACCAGATCGTGGTCACGTACGACGAGGCGCCCTACGTCGATGCCGAGGGGAACATCGACTACGAGCTCGGCAAGGTTTTCGCGGAGCTCGTCGAGAGCTACGTCGACGAGGACGGCACCAAGTGGGAGGTGTGGCTCGACGAATTCGGCGGGCACATGTGGACCGAGTACCTGACCACCGAGGGCACCCGCGGCGCAGAGGATCTCTTCGTCCCGTACTACGTGGTGGTGTATCGCTCAGGTCTGCCTTACGTGTACTACACGGTGCCCGGCACGACCTGCGGATACATTGAGTACGCGAGCACCTGCGGGACGAACTGCTACAAGTGGAACCTCTGCCACGACAGCTCGTCCAGGAACTGCGACCCGTCCAACGTCACCGAGATCGCGGCCAGGGCGACCTCGGACTACGACTACTGCGATGCGAACTACGTCGGCTTCTACGCCGATCCCTACGATCCTGACAACGGCACTTGGAAAAGGGCCAAAAACGACCCCGGTAGCCCCCCCGGTGCCGAAAACGACCCCATCGCGCAGCCCGTCGCGAGGCCATCGCGAGGCCATCGCGAGGCCATCGCGAGGCCATCGCGAGGTCATCGCCAGCCCACCGCGCACCCCATCGCGACTCGGGCTCTATTCGACCGCCCTCCTTGCCGAGGCGAGCAACCGGACACGCCCTGTCTCAATGGTGCCATACTCCTTCAGCAGTGGTCGGAGCGCCGAGGACGTGGACGGGTTCGAGAGGGAAACGCCACTATCCAGAGAAACCGCCTGCACACGAACCGTGGTGGCTAGACGCTCGCGGAAGGAGGCCTAAATGAAGTCATCGAAACGGCCCTCGGCACGAACTGGCCGGGAGGACTCGTCTTGGCGTCCCTGGTACGCGCACTCGGACCGGTGGGACGTGGTCGTGACGAAGCGCAAGGTTGAGGGGAAGTCGACGACTGTGTATGAACCGAAGCGGGTCGATCCGGCGTTCGGCGGTTCGGTGGAGCTGCGCGTCGGAGCAGAGTTCGCGTTGTTCGTCTCGTCTAACGAAGACGACGGCCGCTACGTCGTTCCGCTGTCACACGACCAGATCCGTCGCCTGCACGAAACCCTCTCCGACGTGGAGCACGGCAGTCTCTCCGCTTCGGCTGCCCGCCAGCGTCTCCGCCGGCTCGGCGTTCCGCGCCGGCTGACGACCGAGGAAGAGGAGTTCGTGAGGAAGGCCGTGCGGATGATGCTGCGCGCGCGCGGCTGACAAGGCTTCAGGCTCTCAGATTGCCGCCCTGAACCCAGTCTTCCCCCTCGGACACTTCCTGTCCCATCCCATCCCTACCTTTCCCTGCAGACGGCCGAGATCGCGAGGAGGTGGCCATGGGACGCATCGAGGTGCGCGCGTTCGAGAATGGGAAGCCGATCCAGTCGGCGGTCGCGGCCATGTGGACGGCGTTCCTCAACGGGCGCTGGACGCGCGATCGGCCGACAAAGCCGGGGAAGTACGTCATCGCGAACCGGAACGGGCGGGTGGCCGGCGAGGTGTTTGTCTTCTACGACAGCGAGATCGGTGATCTCACGGTCCGTGTCCGCGACAGCGCGTTGTGCTCGATCAAGGAACTCGACGAGCCCGGCATCTGGTGGTGGAGCAAGCCGATGCCGCAGCTGATGCCGCTCGCGGCGCCGAAGGAGGTCGGCGTGCGCCCACATTCGCGCCCTGCGGCGAAACTGAAGCACGTCACTTGTGAGACCACGGAGGTGCGGGAGCGTGCCCGACGGTACGAAGACGAACGGCGGCGCACGCCCATGAAGCAGGTCGGGCTGCACCCGATGCCGGACTGGGAGAAGGTGTCGTAACCTTCCAATTTACAATTTCCGGCGGCCGGGCAGAAATGCGGTTGGTCGAGTGAAGTCCTGTTTCGTCGACGAGTTCGGGCTGGAGCTGAAGGAAGTGAAGTAGGAGCGCCCGCGGCGCGCGTCGATTTTCCCATCTTGTTTTCGGGTACACCTGTGACATCCACTGCGGTTCGGCGGCCCAAGTCCGGTCGTGCGCCATATGGAGATTCTACTGACGAGGTGCGAATAGCGATGTGCCGCGTTAGAATCGACTGGTCGAGATATCTTTTCAGCAGACGAACACGGGGAGGGCCGCTGACATGGAAACGCTGAGGTTGTTGGCGACAGTGGTCCTCTTGACCGTATTTGCCGGCTGCTCTTCGGATCGACGATCGTCTCCCGCTCCCGACTGCGGCTGCGACGATCCGGACGGTGGAGAGTGTGTGGACACGGATCCGCCCGAACCGGACGGCGGAGTACCCGGATGGCGGATGACCGGCTTCGCGGCGGCGCCCGCGAAAGATCGCTCCGAGTCATTCGGCGGGGTGTTGATTTTTCACACCACACAGTGTGAAGATTTACCATACCGAACCGGGCCACCTTCGCCAAGGCTTCGGCGCGCTTTTCGATCTACGACGGCTTGCCTTTCGAAGGATCGAGCTCGCCAACCCATTGGCTCCGGCAGCCAAACCAACTGCTCCAGTTTACCAAGGCGCTTACGCCAGCCACTCGGTGCCGATGGGCGCGTCGCCCTTGGAGTCGAGGATGCTCGAGGCGCCCTCGCGGCCCGCGCGCACAGCCTCCGCGCCGCGCTCGAGGGAGAACGGGCCGAGCCTCACGGGCGGCGGGCCGAGCACGAGCACGCGCACGCCGGACTCCCTGAGGATCGCGACGGCCGCGCGATCGCGCTCGAGCCGCTCGTCCGCCGGGACGGCGGCGAAGAGCGACGACAGCCTCGGCAGGAGGGCGAGCGCCCCGCGGCGCTTCTTCGCGGCGGCGTCGCGCGGCGGCAGGTAGGAGACGACGACGGCATCGACGTCGCGGGCCTTGATGAACGGCGCGAGCGGCGTCTTCTCGCCGAACCCGCCGTCCCAGTAGCGGCGCCCGCCGATCTCGACCGGCTGGAACATGTACGGCACCGCGCACGACGCGTGCACCGCCGGGACCAGGGGGCCTTCGCCCAAGTGGCGCGTCCGGCCGTCGTCGATCCCGTAGGCGCCGACCGCCAAGGGCGTGCGGCACTCGGCGAACCCGTGGACGGGCAGGGCGCGGGCGAGCCGCGCCGCGAACCGCTCCCCGGCGAGGAAGCCCAAGCCGCTCCGGGTGAACGGCCAGCCCGGATCCCAGAAGTCGGCGCGGCGCACCGAGAGGAGCTCCCGCGAGATCTCGGCGGGCTCGAGCCCGGCGGCGTACATGGCGCCGACGATCGCGCCCGCGCTGTTGCCGGCGATCCGCGCGGGCCGGATCCCGCGGGCGGCGAGCGCCTCGAGAACGCCGGCGTGGTGGAAGAACCCGAAGAAGCCGGAGCAGAGGGCGACGCCGACGCGCGCGCCGCGAAGGCTGTCGACGCGCGCGGTCATTCGATCTCGAAGTGGATCTCGGCGGTGCCCGAGTTGCCGGCGCGATCGATCGCGCGCACCGCCGCGGCGTGCGGCCCCTTGGCGAGCCCCGCGGGCAGCGGCGTCGCGAACGACTCCTCGCGCTCGTCGAACATCTCGTCGTCGCTGCGGAGCGGCCACCACGGCTTGCCGTCCACCGACATCTCGAGCGCCGCGATCGTGGAGAACCCGTCGATCGCCCGGCCGCGGATCTCGCCCTTCTGGAAGGCGAGCCCGACGACCTGCGGCTGGTGGTTGTCGATCAGCACCGGCACCGAGATCATCTCGTCGCTCAGCGCGTCGCGCGGGTCGTTGGACGGCGTGTCGTCGGCGACGAGCTTCACCTCGTAGCGCCCCTCGGGCACGGTCTCCGTGTCCCACGTGAACTTCGGCTTGGTGAGCACTTCGTCGTCGCGGAGGATCGGGCGCCACGGCTTCTCGTTCACGGCGCGGTAGAAGAGCGTGAACCGCAGCTCGTCGTTGTCCGGGTTGTCGGTCTTCCAGGAGAGCTCGAGCTTGAGCGGGTTCTTCGCCGACGGCTCCGCCGCGACGGCGCGCGTGCTCGCCTGCGGGCCCGCGTCCGAGCCGCCGGGCTTCCCCTTGCCGGTGGCGAAGAACGGCGAGTCCGGGTTGAGCTCCGTGATCACCGCGCGCAGGTTCGCCTGCTGGTATGTCAGCTCGAGCGCGCGCAGGGAGGCTCTGACATCGGCCTTCCAGGAGAAGCGCAGCTGCACGTAGCGGCTCGGTCCGCACGGCACGCGCCCGCCGCTCGGGACGTCCGTGGACCAGTCGCTCCAGCTCTTGTCCGGCGTGAGCGTGTTGCCGCACCGCGCCTTGGCCGAGAGCGATCCGTCGCCGAACCACTGGAGGACGCCGAACCGCGCCTTGGACTCGGCGTCAAGCGGCGGAGTGAAGTACATCGCCTCGGCCGGGCGCGTCGCCTGGACGAGGTACGCCGAGCCCGCGTCGCCGGTGCCGGCGAGCTCGAGCCCGTCGCCGGCGAGCAGGCAGAGCGCCTGGCGCTCCTCGAGATCGAGCACGGTGTGCGTCACGCGCCCCGCGTCGACGGAGACGATCTTGCCGTCCGCGGCGAGCGCCGCGTACACGACGCCACCGCGGTCCACGGCCAGGGCGTTGACGTGCGACTTGGTCCGCTCGAAGACGCGCTCGTCCTGCCCCGACGGGTGCAGGAAGACGATGGCGCCGTCGCCGAGGCGCGATGCGCGGCTGGGCGGCGGCGTCGTCGGTGCGCCGGGTGCGGGCTGCGTCGGCTTGCTCGGGACCGGGGGCGGCGTCGAGAACTTGTTGACCGCGGCGACGATCGTCTCCCCGCGCAGGGCGAGGGCGCGGACCTCCGTGGCGTCGAAGTCGGCGCGCGCCACCGAGCGTCCGGGACCGGAGATCTCGAGGACGAGGGCGCCCGGGCTCGTGCCCGCGAGCAGGCGGTTCTGCCCGGCGTCGACGAGCGCGAGGACGTGCTCCTCTTCGGTGTCGAGGTACAGCGTCGGCTTCCCGTCCGCGCCGACGGCGTAGATCTGGCCGGTCGGGCCGGTGCCCGCGTACAGCGTGCGGCGCCTTGCGTCGAAGGCGAGCGCCCAGACGTGCTTCACCTCGTCCGGGAAGGTCGCCCACTTCACCGCCGTCAAAGGCTCGCCGCCGTGCACCTCCGAAGGCCGCGGGATCTTCCAGATCACCGCGTCCGGCAGCGACGCGGCGAACAGATCGCCCTTCGCGTCGAGCGCGAGCGCCGTGACCACGAGCTGGCCGGTCTTTGCGATCTCGACCGCCTTGCCGTCGTCGACCCGGAAGATCTTCCCGTCGTAGCCGGTGCCGAGGTAGACCGCGCCGTCGTCGCTCTTCACGGCGCTCCACACGAGCCCGATCTCGCCGATCTCGATCTTCACCGCGCGGCTGCCCAGCGTGACCTCGCCGCGGCTGGAGATCCGCGTGCCGCGCGCCTCGCCCTTGTCGAGCTCGTCGAATCCCGCGAGCTCCCAGATGCGCGTGCCGGCCGCCCCGGCCGGGCCGGCGAGCGTCGCGAGCGCGGCGACGGCGGAGGCGAGGGCGAGCGATCTCGTGAAGAAGTGCGTCATCGGTTCCTCCGCGGGCCGACGTGGAAGGTGATCGTCTCCTTGCCTGCGACCACGTGCGCCGCCGGGTACGTCTCGAACGAGACCGCGCGGTACGACTCGACCTGATCCGCCCCGAGGACGGGCTTCAGGGCCGCGGCCGCGGAGTCCGGCAGCCGGTCGATCACCCGGCCGCGCAGCGCGACGCACTCCCGCGGCACGCTCGTGCCGACCACGATCGACTTGGCCGGGAAGAACAGCTGGACGTTGGCGAGCAGGTCCTCGAGGTTCTGCGGCGCGCCCATCGGCGGGACGATCGCGTCACCGCCGCCGACGTCGACGGTCACGCTCGTCCCCTCCGGCACGTCCGGGACGCGGAGCGGGAACGAGGCGATCCGCTCGTCGCCGCCGTAGGAGCGCAGCTTGACGTGGATCGAGATCGTCTCGCCCGCGGCAGGCCTCTCGGCGGTGACGTAGGCGGCGATCACGGTGGAGACCTCGAGCCCGTAGGAGAGCCGCACGTCGAACTCGAGCGACTCGATCCGCGCGTCCTCGAACGGGTTGTCGATCACGGCGCCCACGAGCCCCGCGGGCCGGAAGTAGGTGGCGAGCGACGCGAGCCCCTTGCGGGAGGCGCCGGCGTCGCGCAGCGTGACGGGCTTCGCGCGGCCCTCGAGCCGCATCGTCCCCTCGATCTCCGCCGTGACGTCCTCGGTGTCGGACGCGGCGTTCATGATGATGTTGACCAGCGCCGCGTGCACGAGCCTCGGCGTGAGCATCCTGTGCGAGGCCACCTCCACCTCGTACAGGGCGTCGCGCCTGGCCCGGTCGTCGCGGACGCGGACCTTCACGGGGATCATCGGCGCGCGGGCGTCGGTCCGCGCCGAGATCGCGGCCTGCCGGTCCTGGCGCAGGGCGCCGTGCTCCGCGAGCGGGCTGCCGAGCTTGTTCGAGCGCGCCAGCGATGCGATCACCGTGTGGATGCGGGCCGTCGCCACGGGCAGCGATCCCTCGCCCATGTTGAACATGGGGTGTCCGAACGCCAGGACGTCCTCGCCGTCGACGTGGGTCACGGTCCCGATGCCGGTCGCGCTCATGTCGCCGCGGATTAGCTGCACGCCGATGGCGCCCCCCGGCACGAAAGCGCCGGGATCCCCGGCCGAGCCCCCGCCGCCGCCGCCCTGGGTCGGATCCAGGCCGAACGGCGCGAGCACCTCCTCGAGCATCCGCTGCGCCGCGCCGAGGAAGCCGGAGAGGGACAGTGGGGTCGCGGAGTAAGACAGGCCGCCGCCGTCGCGCGCGACGCTCTCGTGCAGCGTCTCGTAGGCGACCCTGCCGTGCCGCGAGGCGGCGTCGAACGGCGGCAGCGCGGCCGTCATCGAGAAAGGCGTGCGCTTCCCGGCGCCGCGGAACTTGCGCTCGAGCACCTCCATCATGTTCCCGATCGGCGTGACGCCGGCGAGCGGCTCCTTCTGGAAGTGCCAGCCGTAGGCGAGCGCGCCCGCCAGCCTGCCCTCGAGGTAGATCGGCGAGCCGCTCATCCCGCCGATGATCCCGGCCTTCTCGACGATCGGGTGGGAGCACCGGATGAGGATGATGCTCTGCCTGAGGAGGAAGTTCGGCACGACCGAGACGACCTCGACCTCGAACTTCTCGGGCGCGGTGCCGGAGAAGACCGTCAGACCGTACCCCTTCATGCCGGGCTTCACGTCTTCGACGGCGATGGTCCTCGCCGCGCCCGGCCCCGCGTGGGCGGCCGCCGAGAGCGTGGCGACGAGGGAGAGCGCGAGGAGCCTTGACGTTTTTCGAAATCCGTTCATGTGCGGGATCCTACTTGCTCGATTCCGGCAGGGACGCGATCTGCCGCTCGACCTTGACCGCGTCGCTGCGTCGGCCCAACTCATCGTACAGAGCGCGCACCCGGGTCAACAGCGATCGTTCCTTGGCGACCTGGCCGTCGCGATGCGCGAACCCCGCGAGCCTATGGAGAGCCCGCACCTCGCCGTCCTTGTCGCCGGTCTCGTGGAAGATCGCGAGCGCCTTGTCGAGCGTCCGGCGCGCGAGCCCGGCCTCGCCGCGGGAGTCCTCGGCGGCGGCGAGGAGCAGGAGCGCCTCGGCCTGGTCCCGCTTCTCGTGGGCCGCAGAGAACGACTTCGCGGCGTCGACGTACAGGGCGCACGCGTCGGGATAGCGCGCGCGGACGAAGGCGAGGCGGCCGAGGCGGATCTGGTACGCGCCGCGGAGCCGGTCGTCGTCGATCTTCGGCAGCAGCGTCTCGGCCTCGGCGAGCTGGCGCTCGGCCGCCGCGTAGTCGCCCTGGAGCTCCTCGAGCTCGGCCTCGGCGAGGTACACCTCGAAGCGGCCGCGATCGTCCGCCCGCACGCGGAACAGCGCCATGGCGTCCGCGTAGTCGCGCCGCGCGTCGACGTTCCGGCCGGCGTGCCGCGCGAGGTTGCCGCGCAGCAGCACGAACCGTCCGCGCGCCACGTCCCGCGCCGCGCCGCCCTCGGCCGCGAGCGCGAGGCCCAGGGCGACGAGGCGGGCCGCCTCCCCGACGTCGCCCCTGCCGCTCGCCGCGCGGGTGCGGGCCTCGAGCTCCCGGAGCTCGTTGTCGAGGGATTTCGCCTCGCTCTCCGTCGCCGCGCTCGCCGCGCCGCGCTCGTCGGCCCGGCTCCTGCTCGAGGCTTGGTCGGGCTCGCCGCCGCACGCCGAGACTGCGGCCCACGCCGCGAAGACGGCGCCCAGGCGCCGCATGATCAATTGGGTCGTCATCTGCCGCGCCCGCATTGTATCAGAAACGCCACGAGGCGGTGGCGCCGACGACCGCCTCCGCCTCCGCGTCGGGGTCGCCCGCGCGGGTCGCTTTCGGGACGAAGAAGAGCACGACGCCGGTTCCGGCCGCGAACGCCCCTCCCGCCATCATCGCCCAAGCCGCGGACTCCTCGGGCGAGGGCGAGCCGTACGTCCGCCCCAGCGCGAGCCCGGTTCCCCAGATCGCGAGCCCCGACGCGACGAGCGCCCAGGCCGTGCCGTCGCGATACCACAGCCTCTTGGGCTCCGGGGCGCCGCGGTCCGGAGCGGGCGGATCGCCGTCCGTCGTGACGCGGCGGGCGGAGTCGGCGATCCTCTCGGGATCGCGGGCGGGCGCCTCGCTTCGGCGCACGACGCCGGCCTCGTCCACGATCCAGATCTCCGTCGTCCCGGGGCGGCCGACGATCGCCAGGGCGCGACCCGCCCCCGCCGCGCGCGCGAGCGAGAACACGTCGTCCGCGATCTCCGAGTCCGTCGAACGGTCCTCCGCGACGAGCCTAGCCGGCCCCTCGCCGCGCTCGAGCGCGCACCTGCGCAGGGTCGGAAGGTCGATCGCGATCGGGTGATCGCCGACGACGACCTCGCGCACGAGGCTCGCCCTGCCGCCGCAACGGCTGTGCACGGCGTGGAGGCCCGGGCGCACCGGGTAGGTGCCGGAACCGGCTCCGGCGCGGTGGCCGTCGATCCAGAGCTCGCAGCCCGGGGCGCCCTCGAACGCGAGCGCGCCCGCCGGCTTCGGGAGCGTCGCGCGCTGCCGCGCGAGCTTCTCCCCCACCCACGGCGGGAAGTCCGCGGTCGGCGGCGTGAGCTCCTCGATCTCGGCCGCGGCGCCGAGCCAGCGGTCGACGCCCGCCTCGTCCTGCGATCCCCGGGCGGCGAGGGCGAGGTAGAGGCGCGCCTCGAACGCGACGCGTCGAAGCGCGGGATCCCGGGACATGAGCGCCGGCCTCGCGGCAAGCGCCGCGTCGATCGCGGTCCACCGCTCGACGGCCGCGCCCGGATCGCCGGCGAAGAACGCCTCGATCGCCGAGGCGTGGGAGGCGCGCAGCGCGTCTGGCTCGGCGGCGGCTCCGCTGTCGGCGAGCCGCAGTGCGGCCGCGAGCTCTCCCAAGCCGAGCGACGGCGCCCCGGCACCCTCGGCGGCAGCGGCGAGCTCGTCGGGCGCAGGCGCCCTGCCGCGATCGACGGGGACGAGCGGCGTGCGCGGATCCGGATCGCCGGGCCCTGCGGCGCCCGCCCTCGCGGCCGCGAGCGCCGAGAGCGCGAGAGCGACGGCGCAGAGGGATCGCCTCATGGCGCCGCCTCCTCGCCCCGGGACGCGGCGATGCCGTAGACGACCCCGAACACCACCGCGGCGGCGCCCGCGCCGACGAAGCTCCAGCCGAAGGGCGCGAGGTGGTGGAGCTCGTCGCAGTGGCCCGCCGCGTCGGGCGGGGTCGCGCAGTCGCCGTCGAGGAGGAGGAACGCCGTGCCGGCGGCGGCGAGCGCGAGCCCGAGGCCGCTCGACGCGATCGCGACGCGGACGGCGCTTCGGTTCGAGGGGGGCTTCTCCATGTCGGCCCACTGGAGGCGGGACGACTCGCCGGGCTCGAGCGCGACGGCGCGGCTCCGGGTCGCCGCGCCGACCGAGGCGCGCACATCGTGCGGCCCGGGCTCGACGAGCATCGGGGCGCCGTCCGCGCGACCCGGGAGGCCGTCGACGGTCACCGCGGCGCCGGTCGGCAGGCCCCCCACCGCGAGGCGGCAGGGTTCGCGGGACGCCGCGAACGCGGCGAGGCGCGCCCCGAGCGCGCGCGCGGCGACGACGAGCTCGCGCTGGGTGCACAGGGCGCAGACGACCGCGATAGGAGCGGCTTCGTCCGCGGAGCCGCGAAGGAGCGTGGTCGCCCCGTGCCGTTCGAGGGAGAGCCGGTAGCCGCCGCCGCCGCCCTTCGCGAACGCCTCGCGCGCCGGATCGCCCGGATCCGCCCCGGCGGGCGCGCCGCAGAGCGCGGCGGCGCAGAGCCACGCGACGGGCGCGACGAGCGGGAGGCGGGCGCGGGGCTCGGATCGGGCTTCGGCGGCGCTCATCTCGGAACTCGGAACTCCCTGCCGCAGCGCGGGCAGGTCACGCAGATCTCCGGCTGGTCCGCCCAGATCTCGCGCCGGGCGTCGTCCGGGAGCCGGCCGATCATCTCGACGATTTGGTTCTCGTCACATCGACATTCGTAGAAGACCGCGATATCATCGAGATACTTCGCGCGTTCCGAAGCATTGAACGAGAACAGCGCGGTGACGAGCTCGGCGTCGGGCGCCGATGCGAGCTCGGCGAGCGCGCCGCCGGGCATCGCCTGCACGAGCGCGCCGCGGCCGCCGTCGACGACCGCGAGCCGCGTGTCGATCTGCTCCACCTGCGCGAAGTACCGCTGCACCGACGAGACCGGATCGGCGGAGATCGGCACGAAACGGCTCTCGACGACCGGCCCGTCGCCCTTCCTGCGCTGCACGTGCGCCACGGCGCGGTCCGGATCCGCCGCGCGGGCGGTTCCGCACACCAACCCCTCCGGCTCGGCGGCGCAGAAAAGGCCGTGAGGGGCGCCGCTCGACGTCATCGTCCAGCCCCACGCCTCGCGCTCCGCGAGCGACACCGCGGCGAGGGCGGCGGCCGCCATCAGCCTTTCGAGGGCACGGGCGTCCCCGATCTCGTCTGTCGAGATCCCGTAGCGGGCGTCGTAGGCGCGCTTGCCCTCGAAGAGCGCGCCGAGCTCCCCGGTGACGACGAGCAGGTTCCGGTCGGTCCACAGTCGGCGCTCGCACACGGCGAGCCGGCGCCCAGCGCCGCCGCCCCGATCCGCTCCTCCGTCTCCCCGCATGTGTCGTATCTCGCACGGGTCGCGCGCCGCATCAAGGGTGAACGGACGAACCCCTCGCGGTCAAAACGTGGTATTCCGCGTGCCATGTCCATCGCCGTGCGCGCGGAGGGGGTCGCCAAGCGGTACGCCGGGCTGTTCGGCCGCAAGCCGAGCCACGCCCTGCGCGGGATCGATCTCACCGTTCCGGCAGGTACCGCGTTCGGGCTGATCGGCCTGAACGGCGCGGGCAAGACGACATTCATCAAGACGATTCTCGGGGTCGTGCGGCCGGACGCGGGCGAGGTCTCGGTACTCGGCGGCAGCCCGGAGGACGTGAAGGTGCGCGCGCGGATCGGCTACCTCGCGGAGCGGTTGTACCTGCCGTTCGCGCTCACTCCGCGGGCCTGGCTGTCGAGCGTCGCCCGCATCAAGCGGCTCCCGGCGAAAGGCGACGAGATCGAGAGGCAGCTCGAGCGTGTCGGCATGATCGCCGATGCCGGCCGGCGCATGAGCGGCTTCTCGAAGGGGATGAAGCAGCGCGTGGGCGTCGCGGCTGCGATGCTCGGCGCGCCCGCGCTCCTCGTGCTCGACGAGCCGACCGACGGCGTGGACCCGCTCGGCCGCGCGGAGATCCGGCGGATTCTCGAGGAGGAGAAGCGGCGCGGCGCGACGATCTTCCTCAACTCGCACCTGCTCACAGAGACCGAGCGGATCTGCGATCGGATCGGCGTGATCGCCGACGGCCGGCTCGTGCGGGAGGGCGCGCTCACGGAGCTGTGCGAGAGCCGGACCGCATGGCGCCTCGACTTCGCGGGCGGCGCCAGCCCGGAGCGGCTCGTCGCGGCGGGGCTCGTCGCCGTCGACGGCGGCGGGTGGCGGTGCGCGGCGGACGGCCCGGACGAGCTCGACGCGGTGCTCGGCGACGCCCGCGCGGCGGGTGCGAAGCTCGTCGGGCTCAGGCCCGAGACGCGGGATCTCGAGGACGTCCTCGCCGAGGCCGTCGGGAGGGAGGCGCGATGACCGCCCTCGTGGTCGCCTTCGATCTCCTGCGCGAGGCCGCGGCGCGGAAGTGGTTCCTCGCGCTCGGCGCGGCGACCACGCTCGCCCTCGTCCTGATAGGCGCCGCGCTGCGCCTCGAGGTCGTGGACGGCGCGCTCGCGGCGACGCGGTTCTTCGGCAGCTCCGTGGACGGCGACATCCGGGCCGTCGACGTGGCGCTGCGCCCGGTGTTCGAGGCGGCGGCGTACCTCGTGTTCTACGGCGGCGCCGCGTTCGGCGTGCTCGCGTGCGCCGGGTTCGGGCCGAGCCTGCTCGCGCCGGGCCGCATCGAGCACCTCCTGTCGCTGCCGATTCGGCGCCACGAGCTCCTCGGCGGCACGCTGCTCGGCGTGATCGCGCTCTCGCTGATAGGCGCGCTGTACGGGACGGGCGGCCTCACGATCATCCTGGGCGTCAAGACCGGCTACTGGTCGCCGCGGCTCGTCGTCGCGGGGCTGCTCGCGAGCCTGAGCTTCGCGTCGATCTACACCGTGATGCTGAGCTCCGCGCTGTTCGTCCGCAGCGCGCCGCTCGCGGGCGCGCTGGGCGGGATCCTGTTCGCGGCCGGGATCGCGGCAGGGCACCGCGGCGAGCTCGCGGCGCTGTTCGAGCCCGGGGTCGGGCGCTGGCTCTTCGAGGTCGTCACGGCGCCGCTGCCCCGGCTCTCGACGATCGCCGAGGCGGCCGGGGATCTCGCGGCGTCCCGGCAGATCGATCTCCTCGCGCTCGTGCGGCTCCTTGCCGGGCAGGTCGTGTTCGGGCTCGCCGCCTTCGCGCTCGGCGCCTGGCGGTTCGAGAGAAAGGACTTCTGAGGTGAAGCGTCGCCGAACGCTCTGGCTGGTCGCCGCGGTGGCGCTCCTCGCGCTCGCCGCCGCCGTCATGTGGACCGAACGGCCGCCGAAATCGGCGGAGAAGGAAGTGGAGTTCCCGTCGCAGCCGCGCGACGCCGACTGGGAGCGGCTCGAGCGCCACAGGCGCGCGCTCGTGCTCATGTCGGGGACCAGGGTGCGCGAGAAGGCGACACGGGATCCGATGCTCGTCGCGCTGTCCGGCGCGGCGGCGCGCGGCTCGTCGATCGTGTTCGAGGTCGCGGCGCTCGCCGACACGCCGATCGGCCGCATGGTCGTGGACTGCCTCGAGCAGCGGCCGGACGATCCGTTCGACAAGATGGCGCGTGAGGTCGGGTTCAATCCGGGCGAGGACGTCGATCGCGTCGGCGCGGCGGACGACCTCGTCGTCATGGGCGGCGACTTCTCGGGGTTCGCGGACAGCCCGCTGCTCGCCGAGCTCGGGAGGACGCAGCGGGGCGCGGCGACCGTGTTCACGCCCGAGGACGGCGGGGGCGGGATCGCGCTCTGGCGGGGCGAGCTCCTGATCGCGGCGGAGAGCGCGGACGCGCTCGACGAGGCGCTCGGGCTGCTCGAGGGAGAGATCCCGTTCGACGAGGACGCGATGCCCGAGTCCGATGCGTACGGCGAGATCCACGGTTCGCTCGATGTGGACGAGGCGGCGGGGCTCTTCGGGGACGCGGAGCTCGCGAAGCGGTTCGGCGAGGCCGCGGACGAGGTGAAGCTCCACGTCGACGCGAGCGAGGACGTCGCGATGGTCGCGGACGTGGCGGGCGGCGAGGCGGATGCGATGGCGGATCTCGGGCGGGCGCTGGGCGGCGCCATGTCGCTCGCGCGGCTCAAGGCGCGCGCCGAGGACGAGGACGCGCTCGCCGAGCTGCTCGACTTCGCGAGCGTTTCGACGGGGGGCGGCGGCATCCGGGTCGAGGTCGCGCTGCCGCTCGAGTTCCTCGAGCGCCACCTCGCGGACTGCAAGTGGGCGGGGGGTGGTGTGCAGCCGCTTCCGGAACCTGTAGAATGAGGCGGCCGCGCGGGGCGCTCCCGCCGCGGCGGCAACGAGGCACGCGATGAAGAAGATGCGATCCTGGTGCGAACCCGACGAAACGGCGCTGCTCACGGACCTCTACCACCTGACGACGGCGCAGTCGTTCCACGCGGAGAAGATGAACGAGGTCGCCGCGTTCGAGCTCTACTTCCGCTCCCTGCCCGACAAGCGGAACTACCTCGTCGCGAGCGGCATCAGCGAGGCGCTCGACTACCTCGAGGCGATCCGCTTCACGGACACGGCGGTGAACTACCTCGCGTCGCTCGCGCAGTTCTCTCCCGCCTTCCTCGACTGGCTCGCGGAGCTGCGGTTCACGGGCGACGTGTACGCGGTGCCCGAGGGCACGATCGTGTTCGCGCAGGAGCCGGTGCTGCAGGTCGTGGCGCCGCTCATCGAGGCGCAGATCGTCAAGAGCTTCCTCGTCAACATGGTGCACTACCAGACGCTGGTCGCCTCCAAGGCGGCGCGGGTCGTGACCGCGGCGGGCGGCCGCTCCGTGATCGACTTCGGCATGCGCCACACCCACGGCCCGGCGGCGGCGATGCTCGCGGCCAAGGCGGGCTACGTCTCCGGGATCGAGGCGACCTCGAACGTGCTCGCGGGCAAGGAGTACGGCATCCCGGTCGCGGGCACGATGGGCCACGCCTACGTCCAGAGCCACGACGACGAGGGGGAGGCGTTCCGCGAGTTCGTGAGGCTGTACCCCGAGACGACGCTGCTCGTCGACACCTACGACACGCTCGAGGGCGTGCGCAAGGTGGCCTCGCTGGCGAAGACCATGGGAAAGGAGTTCAACGTCCGCGCGGTGCGGCTCGACTCGGGCGACCTCGTGAACCTCTCGGAGGAGGCGCGGCGGATCCTCGACGAGGCCGGGCTCGAGCACGTGCGCATCATCGCCAGCGGCAACCTCGACGAGTACGGCATCGCGCGGATCGCGACCGCGGCCGCGCCGGTCGACGCGTTCGGCGTCGGGACGCGCCTCGGGGTGAGCCAGGACGCGCCGTACCTCGACTCGGCGTACAAGCTCGTCGAGTACCGCGGCGAGGGGCGCCTCAAGCTCGGCGATCTCGGCGCGGCGACGCTGCCGTGGCGCAAGCAGGTCTTCCGGCAGGTGGACGGCGCCGGCGGCTGGGTGCGCGACGTGATCGCCCGGTACGACGAGCGGCTGCCCGGCACCCCGCTCCTGGAGCCCGTGATGCGCGCGGGGGAGCGGCTGCCCGGCGCCCAGATCGATCTCCAGAAGGCCAGGGCGCGGGTGCGCGGACAGCTCGAAGCGCTGCCGCCGGCCCTGCTCGCCCTCGCGCCGGCGGTGCCGCCGTACGAGGTCGTTCCGAGCCCGCTCATCGTCTCGGAACGGGATCGGCTCGCGGGCCGATTCTCCTGGACTCCCGAGTCGTAGAAAAATGCAGCTAGTAAAATCCAATTAGTTTTATATTCTCGTCCAACGATGTCGGCTCTCAGCTCATTGCTGGTACAGGACCGCATCCTCAGCGTCACGCAGGTCGAGCAGGTTCTTCAACGCCAGGTGATCTATGGGGGTGACCTGGCCACGAACCTGCTGGAATTGGGCATGATTCGCGAGGACGCCCTCGTGGAATACATTGCGCGGGTCGTCCGGATGCCGGTGCTCGATCCCGTCTGGCTGGAAAACGTGCCGGAGGAGGTGCTCGCCCTGATCCCCCGGCAGATCGTGGCCGATCGGCGCATCATGCCGGTCGCGCTCGAGGGGGACAGCCTCACGATCGCCGCGTCCGGTCCTATCACGGTCGCCGCGCTCGACGACATCGCGTTCCTTTTGAAGTCGGAGATCGTGCCGCACCTCGTGCTCGAGTTCCGCCTCGGGATGGCGCTGCAGCGCTACTACCGGGTCCCGATGTCGAGCCGGACCGCGGCGCTCCAGCGCAAGCTCGTGCCGGGCTTCTCGGCCGACGTGCCGCCCGACGCGACGCCGACTGTGAGCGCGCCGCCGGCCGCTCCGGCCCCGGCGGAGCCTGAGCCGGAGCCCGCGCCGGAGCCTGAGCCGGAGCCCGCGCCGCCGGCCGCGAAGGAGGTGCGCCAGTCGACGCAGCGGATTGTGATCGAGTCGATCAAGGAGCGGCCGCGCTCGCTCGACACCACGATGAAGATCGTCACCGGGGCCGCGCGGGAGCCGGCCGTCCAGCTGGTGCGCGAGAACACGCTCGAGGTGCCGCTGGCGCCGCCGCCAGCCCCGCCGCCGCCGCCGGCCGCGGAGCCGAGGAAGCTCATCAGCTTCTCCGAGGCGTCGGAGCTCCTGCGCGAGGCCGAGGATCGGGACGCGATCCTCTCGCTGCTCATGGCGTTCTCGAGCCAGGCGTTCGAGTTCACCGCGCTGTTCGTCGTGCAGGACAACGCGGCGCAGGGGAGGATGGCGACCGTCCGCGGGAAGGCGCCGCACAGCCTCGAGACCGTCGCGGTCCCGCTCGGCGAGCCCGGCGTGTTCGAGAGCGTCCAAAGGACGCGTGGGTACCACCTCGGGCCGATCGGCGAGGCGGCCGCCGACCGCCGGGCGCTCTCCGACATGGGGCGCGAGGTCCCGCGCGGCTGCGCCCTGATCCCTGTCGTGGTCAGGGATCGCGTCGTGCTCATGCTGTACGGCGACTCGGGCGCGACGGGCGTACGTGCCAACCGCATCGCACGGATCGCCGAGTTCGGGCACCTCGTGGCGGCCGCCTTCGAGCGCCTCCTCCTCAAGCGGAAGTTCGGGCAGTACGGCAGGCCGTCCATGGTGCCGACGCGGCCGAAGGCCGGCGCGCAGGCGGTCCCCGAGGGGCGCGCGATCGTCGCCCCCGCCGCGGCGAAGAAGAAGGATCTCGGCGCGTTCGCCGGGCGCGCGAGCGCCGCCGAGCTCGGCCCGTCGGTCGAGGCCGCGTTCGCCCAGGTGACGGCCGCGCCGGCGCCGGCGTCCGATTTGCCGTTGCGCCCGATCCAGTCGGGACCGGCGGTGCGCATCCTGGCGCCGGCGATCATGTCCGCGCCCGTCACGCAGCCCGCGCCGCCCGCGCCGCCGTCGGAGCCGTCGGTCGATCCCGAGCTCGTCCGAAAGGTCGAGGTGATCACGGTCCGCAACTCCGCGCCGCCTCCCGTCGCCACCGGCCGGACCGTCTTCCGCTCGGCCGTCGTCCCCGCGGCCCCCGTGGCGCAGGAGCCCGCTACCGAGGGCCCGCCTGCGCCGCCGCCGCCCCGCGCTCGGATCTCCGAGCCCCCGGCGGGAGGCCCGGGCGTGTACATGGAGATCGTCGGGGAGCGTTCTGCTCCCGTGTCGCACAGGCCCGCCGTGTCGAGCACCGTACGCGTCGAGATGCGCGAGGAGATCGAGCACCTCGTGTCGCGCGTGCAGGAGCGGGGGAGGTTCGACGAGGCCTCGGCGCGGCTGCTCGTGGGCATGGGGGACGACGCGATCGTCGAGATGATCCGCCGCTTCCCCGGGCCGCTGGACTGCGATCGGTACCAGGAGTCGTCGCGGCTCAAGCGGGTCGGCCAGCACGGGCCGCTCCTGCGGGCGCTCCTCATGTTCGGGGTGCAGGCGGCGCCGTACGTTGCGCCGATGATGGACAGCTTCGATTCCGAGATCCGGTTCTACGCGACTTTCTTCTTTTCCGAGGTGCCGGCGCCGGACGCGCTGCCCGGGCTCGTCAAGCGGCTGTTCGACGGGGATCGACAGATCCGGGTCGTCGCGCTCGACGTCATCAAGAGCTTCGAGGCGTACCCGGAGTACGTCTGGACCGTCCAGGAGATCGCCGCGATCCTGCGCAGCTCGAGCTCGAGCCTCGAGAAGAAGCGGCTCGCGGCGGACGCGCTCGGCGAGCTCAGGCACCCGGTTGCGATCCGGCCGCTCGCGGAGATGCTCGGTTCCGTCGACGGCATCCTGGCGGAGCGCTGCCAGCGCGCGCTCGTGAAGATCACCTTCACGGACTTCGGGTTCTCCGAGCGGCGGTGGATCGCGTGGTTCGTGGCGAACGCCGGGGTCCACCGCATCGAGTGGGCGCTCGCGTCGATCAACCACAGGGTCGAGGAGATCCGGCTGAGCGCCGTCGAGGAGCTTCGCCGCATGGTGGGCGGGGCGATCGAGTGGCCGCGCGGGCCGATGGATCACCGCCTGCGCAAGGAGATCCGGAGGCGCGTGCTCTCATGGTGGGAGCGCGAGGGCAAGGCGCTGAACCCGATCGCGGCAGTCGAGTGAGGGCATGGACGAGGCGTTGGACCATACGCTAGCGGAGTACTGGAACCGGGTCGCGGACGATCTCGCGAGCGAGGTCGAGGTGAGCCAGGGCCCCGGCGGAGTGCGCCTGCGCCTCGAGCTGTACCGCGTCCTCGCGGATCGGCTCGGGCGCGACACCGCGGGGCGCGCCCACCTCGACGCCACCGTCGCCGTCGCGCCGGACGATCCGGACGTGGTCTTCACGTCGTTCCGAGCCTCCGCCGCGAGGGACTCGCGGACCCGGGCAGCCTCACTGGAGCGGCTCGCGGGCATCCTCGAGGATCCGGAGGACGTCGCGGCCGCGAATCTCGCGACGGCGCAGCTGCGGCATCGCCTGCTCGACGACCCCGCCGGAGCGGATCTCGATCGCGCGGCGGCGGAACAAGCGGCGCCCGAGTCGCGGAACGTGCTGGTCGCGGCGGCGCTGCTCGCGCTCGCGCGCAAGGACGACGGCGAGGCGTTGGAGCTCCTCGAGAAGCTCGCGCACAAGACCACGGACGAGGCGTGGCGCGTGGCGCTGTCGGCGGAACGCGCGATGCTGCTCGCGGAGCGCGGGGCGCCCGCCGACGCGATCGGGAGGGCGCTGCAGGAGGTGCTCGGTGCCGCCCGCGCGGACCATGTCGCGCTCGCGACCGCCCTGCGGATCGCGGCCAGCTGCGGCCTCCACGAGATCGAGTCGGGCGCGCTCCTGCGGATGGCCGAGGCCGCCATGACGCCCGAGCCGGATGCTTCGGCGGAACACCCCGCAGGGCGATCGTGGGACGGTTTCGAGCGCGGCGCGGCGGCTGCGGCGGGGCTGCTCTGGTCAGCGGCGCTCGTCCGGGAGCGGCGGCTGGGGGATCCGGCCGGGGCGCTCGCGCTCGTGCGGCGCGCGGCGGAGATATCGGCGACCCCCGCGCTGGCCTCCGAGGAGTCGAGGCTCCTCGCCGCCCTGGGGCGCTCCGAAGAGGCGCTGGCCGCGCTGCCGAAGGACGCCTCCCACGCCTGGCGCGCGCTGCTCGCCCTGCGCGCGCACAGTGGCGCCGAGGCGCTCGACGCCGCGTCGCGGATCGCCTCCTCGCCGCTTGGGGAGGGGCTGCTCGCCGTGGCGACGACCGCCGAAGGCGGCGGCGCGGTCTCGGACGAGCTGATCGGCGATCCGCTCACGTGGCTGTGCACGCACCCGGGACACCCGGACGCCCCGTTGACCGCGGCCGAGCTCGAGCGCGCCGGGACGAAGGTCCCGTTCTCCCGCCAGCTGTCGCTCGAGACGTGCGAGCCGGACGCGGCCTGGCCGACTGCGGAGGATCGCGCGGGCGATGCTCCGTGGGCCGCGGCGGCGGATGCGGTGCTCGGGAGCGCGGTGGGAACGGCGGACGCCTTCCTGGCGTGGGCGGAGCGCACGGCGTCCCCCGCGCTCGCGAGCTCCCTGCGCGAAGCCGCGGCGCGGGCCGCGGAGGACGCCGGAGAGCTCGAGCGTGCCCTCGAGATCGCGATCCTGACGGGCGACACGACCCAGCGACAGGTCGGCCGCCTCCTGCGGCGCATGGCCCGGTTCGAGGAGCTCGACGCGCACCTCGCCGAGACGGCGCCGGTGAGCGATCCCGCGGGCAGGGCGAGGGCGTTCCACGAGCGGTCTTTGATCGCGGAGTACTTCCTCGACGACACATCCGGCGCGGCCGATGTCTTGGCCGAGGCGATCGCGGTCGCACCCGAGGGCGCGGAGATCCCCGAGTTCCTGCGGTTCCGGCTGGCGCTGCGCAGTTCCGATCTCCCGGCCGCGTCCGACGCGCTCGAGAGCTTGGCCGACGCGGCGGGCGCCGACGCCCCGCGCCTGCACCTGCTCGCCGGCGAGCTCCTGCTGTTCGCGCTCGGCCGCGTTTCGGAATCCGTGCGGCACTTCGAGGCGGCGACCGCTCTCGACGGCGCGCTCGGGCTCGCGGCGCGGCTCTGCCTGGCGCTCGCGCAGGGGATCGCCGACGACGTCGCGGCCTTGGACGCGCTCTACTCCGCGGCGCGGCGCGAAGGGCCCACGGCGCTCGACGAGCTCTGGG
>JALNZK010000054.1 GCA_023229365.1 Pseudomonadota bacterium
CTCCGCCGGCTCCGCCTCCACCGCGGGCGACCGCGCCGCTCCCCTCCGATCTCGCGTCGGGGCGCGTGGCGACGCCCGCCGCGCCCGGCATCGGGATGCAGGCGTGGGACGAGGAAGAGCCCCCGACCAACCTCTACGACAAGAAGACGGCCGCAGAGATGGCCCGTGCGGCGATCGCCGCCGCGCCGCCGGCGCGGCCCGGTCCTCCGGCACCGAGGGCCCCGGCTCCGGCGCTGCCGGACTTTTCCGACGTCGACGAGGACGCGATCGAGGAGCTGGACGAGCGACCGCAACGGCGCCAGAAGTCGATGATGCCGATCTTCATCGGCATCGGCGCCGGCGTCGTGATCATCGCCATCGCGGTCGTCGTCGTCATGCTCGTCATGTTCGGCAAGCCGTCGACCGGCTCGATGGAGCTGAGGGTCGATCCGGCGGACGGCCTGACGGTCATCCTGGACGGCGCCAAGCAGCTCCCGGGCAGCTCGTCCCCGGTCATGGCCGCGGACCTCACCGAGGGCACGCACAAGCTGTTCATCAAGCGATCGGGATACAAGGACGCGGAGGTGCCGTTCACGGTGAAGGCGGGAGAGCGGACGTCGCAGCAGATCGCGCTCGAGCCCCAGTCGACCGGGTTCTTCCTCGACACCGTGCCGCCGGGAGCGTCCATCTGGATTGATGATCGGCCGTACGAGGACAAGACCCCGACCACGGTGACCGGGCTCACGCCCGGCAAGCATCTCGTCCGGGTCGCGAAGGGCGACGCCTACGAGCAGCTCAACCTCGAGGTCGAGGTCGCGGAAGGGCAGATCACCCAGGTCGCGCAGAAGACGCTGATGCTCGCCAGGGTCGAGGTCACGTTCGATTCCGATCCGAAGGGCGCGAAGGTCGTGCTCGTGAGCGGCAGCGATCGCAAGGAGCTCGGGGTCGCGCCGGTGTCGGCGGTCATCGACACCTCGAAGACGTACGAGGTCGAGTACACGCTCAAGGACTACGAGAAGGTCACGAAGGCGCTCGAGGAGAAGGACTTCAGCACGGGAGAGGAGAAGGTCGCGCTGGCTGCGGTCGCTCTCGTGAAGGTCGCCAAGGGCGGGAAGGTCGGCGGTGGTGGCGGCGGCGGCGGTGGCGGCGGCGGCGGGAAGGTAGGCGGCGGCGGCGGCGGCGGCGGTGGCGGTGGTGGCGGTGCGCCCGGCACGCTGTCGGTCCAGACCAAGCCGTGGTCGAAGGTCTCGATCAACGGGCAGTTCATCAAGAACACGCCGCTCGTGAACCACCCGCTCAAGCCCGGGACCTACACCGTCACGGTGGAGAACCCGAACTTCAACATCAAGAAGACCTACCGCGTGAAGATCAAGTCCGGCGAGATCACCACCCTCGTGAAGTCCCTGATGTGATGCGGCTCGACGCGCCCGATTGCCGTGCGTGCCGCGCCCTGCTCGTCATGCTCTCGGCCGTCGGCTGGACGATCTGCGCGGCGGGAACCGCCAAGGCGGACGACCAGGCTCGGATCGTGCTCGTCGTCGCGCCGGAGTCGGCGCCGGACGGTGGCGCGGTCCGATCGATCCTGGCCGAGCACCTGTCCCGCGTCGAGGTCGCGGTGGAGATCGCCGCACGCGACGCGTTGCCCGGCACGGAGCGGGAGTGGGCCGCAGCGGCCCGGGAGCTCGCCGCCGGTCGCCCCGGCACGCTCGCCGTCTTCGGGTGGAGCTGCGAGGCGACGGCCTGCGACCTCTTCGCGGTCGAGACGCGCAGCGGCGGTTTCGCGCGCGTCCCGGTGAGACCCGTCGCGCAGGACGACGGCGTGGACGTGGACGTGGCGTTCGCGATCGCCGCTACGGTGCGCGAGGCGGTTTGGGGCGGGCTCCTCCTGGAGATGAACCGGCTCGCCGAGGAGGGCGCGCACCCCGCGGCCCCGCCGCCTTCCGGGGAGCGGATGCCGGAGCCGTACAAGGGCTCCTTCGACGCGGGCGGGTTGGCCCGCGCGCACCGGCCGTGGTTCTGGCTCGAGGGCGGCTACCGCGGCGAGTACCCGTACCCGCGCGGCGACGTGCTCCACGGGCCGGCGCTCGGGTTCGCGCTCTCGCCGGGCAAGAACGTCGTTCCCGTGCTCTGCGTGGGGTGGCTCGGCATGGAGCTCGCCGACAACGAGAGCGGATCCGCCTCGGCGCACCGCTTCCCGCTCGAGCTCGAGCTGCGCATCGCATTCCCGGTCGGCCCCGCGATGTTCTCGATCGCGCCCGTCGGCCGCGTCGATCTGGTCGTCGCCACGGAGAACCCGGCCGGCCCTCGCGGCGAGTCGACGTCGGTCGACGTCGAGCTCCACGTGGGCGGCATGACGACCTGGCACATGCCGCTCCCCGGCGGCGAGGTCGAGGCGCTCGTCGGGGTCGGGGTCCTCGCGGGCATCATCGGCCGCGATCTGGAAATCGACGAGACGCGCGCGACGCCGGCCGCGGCGCTGCGCGTCGTCTGGTCCGCCGGCGTATCCTGGAGCCCGCTCTAGAGGGGCGAAACCTACTTGAGATCCCTGCCCGTCGTGGTGGCGGTGAGCGTCCCGTGCTTGACGCCGCGCGAGCCGATGAGCGCGTCGGCGATCTCCTGGACGACCGAGGCCGTCCCCTTGACCGCGATCATCTCCAGGCAGTTGTCGTGGTCGAGGTGGATGTGCGTCGCGGCGAGCACGGCGTCGTGGTGATCGTGCTGGATGCTCGTGAGGCGTTCGGTCAGCTCGCGCTTGTGGTGGTCGTACACGAGGGTGATCGTGCCGACGATCTCGTCGGAGCCGGACCACTCCTCGCGCACGAGCGCCTCGCGCATGAGGTGGCGCACCGCCTCGGAGCGGTTCTCCCAGCCGCGCTCGTCGGAAATCCGGAGGAACCTTTCGAGGAGCTCGGATTCGATGGAGACGCTGAAGCGGGTCAGCTTTCCCATGTCGCCCTCACGGAAGGAGCAGGATCTGCTCGAAGCGCTCGGCGCACACGGGCCACGTCGTCGCTGCGCCCTGGATCCGCGTCGCGAGCGCGCCGAACGGTTTGCCCAAGCGGAACGCGGACACCGCGCGGCCCAGCGCCTCGACGGCGGCGGCGGCCGACGCGCCGTCGGCGATGATCGACGTGCCGCTCGCGAGCGAGGGCTCCAGATCGACGGCGCCCCCGTCGTGAGCGCCTGTCGTGATCGGCACGGCGCCGAACGACATGGCGCGCGCCGCGAGGGACGGATCCGTCAGGGCGGCGCAGAAGTCGGCGCCCGCGAGGAGGGAGTCCGCGCTCACGCCGTCGGGCAGAACCGTCAGCCGATCCGGGTAGCGGTCGGCGAGAGCGTCGAGCGCCGCGTCGCCACCGGCCCCCGCGCCGATCGCAATCGCCTGCGCGTCGCCGCGGAGGTACGCGCCGAGCGCGTCGATCAGCGCGCCGTCGGGGAGCGCCACGAACGCGATCAGCGGAACGTCCGCGCGCACCGGCAGGCCGCACCCGGCCTGTATGGCGGCCTTGGCCGACGCCCTGTCCGTCGCGCCGAGCGGCGGATGGTCGTCCACGGCAGGCGAGAGGGAGAACGCGCGGCCGTCCTCCAGCATGGCGGCGAGCGACGAGGCGCCGATCTCCTGCCCGGGCTCGCCCCCTGTCGGGCGCATGAGGATCACGCGGCGGGCGGCGGGCGGCCCCGCCCAGTCGTCGAAGCCCCCGGCGTCGGTCCGGATCGCCACGTAGTGCGAGGCGCCGGTCGGCTCGCTCGCCGCGGCGTCGAGCGCGGCCACGGGCGCACAGGCGCGATCCCAGGAGATGCAGGCGGCCTCGGTGCCGCCTGCGGCGCGCACGAGCTCCAGCGCGGCGCGGTTGAACGCCGCCTCGAACCGCTCGCGGGGGGCGAGCGCCTCGGCCGGTTGGAGGAGGTCGACGTCGATGCCGCTCGCGGTGCGCCCCTCGAAGCGCGTGAACCGCACCTCGCGGCCGTCCAGGCTGACGGCGATCGGCTTGAGGCGGCGTGCTAGGGAGTGCGCCGACGGATCGGCGTCCGCAAGAAGCGGCGCGATCGCCCGCACCTCGTGCCCGCGCTTCGCGAGGGCGGCGAGTAGCTTCGCGACCTCCGCGCCGAGCCCTTTGGCAGAGGAGTACGGCGCGAGCTCGGCCGAGACGTTGAAGATGCGCATGGACTTGTCTCCGATCGGGAGGTTACTTCTTGAACGGCGAGCAGCAGTACCCGTTGTCCGGGCAGCCGTTCTGGAAGCCGAAGAAGGTCGAGCACGGGTCAGCCTGGCAGGTCATGATGCCGCCGCCGCCGATCGCTTCGCACTGGTCCGTGCCGATGCAGCACCAGTACCCGTCGACGCAGTCGCCTGCCTCGAAGCCTTCCATGTAGCCGCCCGCGCAGGTGGTCTCCTCCGCGGCGCAGGTCCCGGCGATCGCGAACGAGTACGCGCCGCCGCCCGCCTCGACGGTGACGGAGCAATCCTCGCCGCTGCCGGCGGTGCCGGCGTCGGGGATGACGACGTCGATGGCGGCGCAGCACCAGCCGTCGTCCGGGCAGCCGCCCTGGAGCCCGCTGCCGAGAGTGCACCCGTCAGCCTCGCAGGAGGTCATCCCCATGCCGGAGCTCACGCACGCGTCGTCGTTGAGGCAGCAGGTCAACCCGTCGTTGCAGGTGCCCTGGGCGTCCTCGGGCGCGGTGCCCGCGGTGCAGTCGCCGACCGCCGCCGCGCACACGCCGGGGAGCGACGACGCCATCATGGACGAGAACTCCGCGGTGCAGTCGTCCCCGACGCCGCTGTCCGCGTCGCTGTCGGAATCCGCGTCCGAATCGGTGTCGGTGTCGGTGTCCGTGTCCGAATCGGTGTCGGTGTCGGTGTCCGTGCTGCCGTCCATGCCGGCGTCGGTGTCGGAAGCGTCGTCGCCGCAACCCGCGAAGAGCGTCAGCGCAGCGACCATCAACAGCGTTCTAAAGAATACGGTCCTCATGGTTTCCTCCTTTTTCCCTTTTCGTGCGCCAATTATAGGAAACCTCTCGGCGAAAAGCGAAGTAAAATGGCGCGGCGCCGCTCGAGGCCGGAATCCCGGGCGCGGTCGCGCGCGTTGGCCGTACCGGCGCGGGAGGGATCCGGAGGGGATGCAGCACGTCAACGACAGCGGGCGATCGCGGCGGATCGCACCCAAACCGCGCGGGCCGAGATCGCGGATTCGGGCCGTTCTCGCCCGGATCGCCCTCGTGGTCTTCTTCTTCGGGCTCGGCGGCGCCGCCGGGCTCGCGGCCGTCCTGTACTACCTGTCCGCGGACCTGCCGGCCATCGGGCCGCTCCTCGAGGGCTACGACCCGCCGCAGATCACGCGCATCGTCGCGGCCGACGGCACGGTCATCGGCGAGCTGTTCGTCGAGCGGAGGACGGTCGTCCCCATGGGCGACATCCCCAAGGTGATGATCGACGCGGTCATCGCGGCGGAGGACGCCGACTTCAGGAAGCACGAGGGGCTCGACTACCCCGGGATGATCCGCGCGCTCTTCGCGAACGTCGCGCACGGCAGGCTGTCGCAGGGGGGATCGACAATCACGCAACAGGTGGCGCGCACCTTCTTCCTCACGCGCGAGAAGACGTTCACGCGGAAGCTGCGCGAGATCCTGCTCACGAAGCGCATCGAGGAGCGGCTCACCAAGGACGAGATCCTCTACCTCTACCTGAACCAGATCAATTTCGGCCACGGTCGGTACGGCGTCGGCGAGGCGGCGCGATTCTACTTCTCGAAAGGCATCCGCGAAATCACCGTCGCCGAGGCCGCCCTCCTCGCCGGGATCCCGAAGGGGCCGTCGATCTACGAACCGATTTCGCACCCCGACGCGGCGGCCGCGCGCCGGCGGTACGTGCTCGGCGAGATGGCGAGGCACGGGATGATCTCAGCGGCGCACGCCGAACTCGCGGGCGCCGAACCGCTCGGCTTGAGCGCCGGCGGGCGGCGGGACGATCGGCTAGCGCCGGAGGTCGTCGCGCAGGCGCTGCGCGAGCTCTCGGGCACGGTCGACCGGGAGACGCTGCGCCACGGCGGCTACGTCATAGAGACGACGATCGCCCCCGATCTCCAGCGAGCCGCACGCGAAGCGGTCGTACGCGGGCTCGTGGCCGTGGACGGGCGCAACGGCCGGTTGGCGCCGTTCGGCGCCCGCGGGAACGCGAAGCGGAGCCTGGGCACGGCGCCGTGCAGGGCGCGAGAGCTCAAGGTGGGCGCGGTATGCCTCGGCCGCGTGATCGGCGCGGACGATACGGCGCGGACGCTCCGGGTCGACCTCGGCGGCCGCGAGGGGATCGTCGATCTCGCGCGCCACGGCCGGTACGATCCGGAGGAGCTCGCCGCCGGAAGGTTCGCGGAGAGAGGCGCGCTGCTGCGCGTGGCGCCCGTCCACGTGCCCGTCGGCGATGATCCTCTGCGCGTGGAGCTCGAGATCGGGCCGCAGGCCGCGCTCGTCGCGGTCGAGCCCGCGACCGGGCGGGTGATCGCCCTCGTCGGCGGCGACGACGTCGAGCCGGCGGGTTTCGACCGTGCCACCTCCGCGGTCCGGCAGCCGGGCTCCGCGTTCAAGCCGTTCGTGTACCTCGAGGCGCTCAGGACGCGGCGCTACACCGCCGCGACGCTCGTCGACGACTCGCCGGAGGTGGACGGCGAGTGGCAACCGAAGAACGCCCATGCCAAGGAGTACGCCGGGGCCGTCCCGGTGCGCGACGCGATCGCGCGCTCGCTGAACCTGCCGGCCGTGAAGGTGATCCGGGACGTGGGTCCGGAAGCCGTGGCCGAGCTCGCCGGGCGTCTCGGCATCTCGTCGCGGCTCGATCCGGGACCGGCGCTCGCGCTGGGATCTTCCGCGGTTACGCCGATCGACATGGCGACCGCGTACGCGGCGCTCGCGGCGGGGGGGATCGTGCACAGGCCGTGGGTCGTGCGGCGGGTCACGGGCCCGGGCGGCGCCGAGGTGCCGCTGCTGGGCCGCACCGGCGAGCGGGTGCTCACCGAGGAGGAGGCGTACGTCATGACCTCCCTCCTCGAGTCGGTCATCGAGTACGGCACCGGGGCCGAGGCGCTCGCCCTCCGGCGGCCCGCGGCGGGCAAGACCGGCACGACGAACGAGTCGCGGGACGCGTGGTTCGCCGGATACACGCCCGACGTCGCGGCCGTCGTGTGGGTCGGCTACGACGACATGCGCAAGCTCGGGCCGAGGGAGTACGGGGGCCGCGCCGCATTGCCCATCTGGCTCGCGTTCATGAAGCGCGCGCACGCCGGGGTTCCGGCGCGGGAGTTCACGCCGCCTCCGGGAATCGTGCGGGCGCTCGTCGACCCCGCGACCGGGCTCCTGGCGTACGAAGGGCAGGGCGGGGCCCGGGACGAGGTGTTCATCGAGGGCACGGAGCCCAGCGAGACCGCGCTGCCGCCGGATGTGCTCTCGCTCGACGCGTTCATGCTGGAGCAGGCGGCGCGCGGCTACAGCGCGGACGCCGGGCCGGGATCGGCGGCGGACGGCGGGCCGGGCCCGGGCATCCGTTGATCCCGGGAATTGCCCGGTTCCGGCGGGCGTTCTGGACACGAATGGAATATTCGATTATCGATGTCGTTGCCGGGGACGCATGGAAAAGATACTGACGCGGTACTTCTGGATCATCAACCTCGTGGCGCTCGCCGCGGTGGCGTTCTTCTGCGCGAGCGGCGTCGGGACGATTGCGAGCTCGAGCTTCACCGCGATGATGCCCGGCTCCTCCGAGGAGGCGCCCGCCGCGGCCGTGCACCCGCGCACGTCGCTGCGGAGCTTCACGCGCCCGGACGGGACCGCGATCCTCGAGCGCAATATTTTCGACTCGATCGTCGGGCCGTTGACGCCCGGCGACGACGAGTTCGACGACTCCTCCGCGATCGGCACCGGCGACATGCCGCTCGTCCCGTGCCCGGCGGGGCAGCTGAAGCTCCTCTCCACCGTCGCCTCGCCGAACGACGCCGCGTGGTCCTTCGCGACGATCTCCAGCGGTGGCAAGCCGGACCTCTTCCGGGTCGGGAGCGAGATCGACGGGCGCATGGTGACCGCGATCTCGTGGCGCTACGTGCTCCTCCGCGGCTCGTCGGACGAGTGCTACCTCGACCTCTTCGGCGAGGAGGGCGCGCTCGTGCGGAAGCCGCGGGTTGCCGCGTCGGGGGACGATCAGTCCATCGCGAGCGGCATCCAGGTGAACGGCGAGAACGAGCGCACCGTGGCGCGATCGATAGTCGACGAGGCGCTCGCCAACCCGACGAAGTTCGCGCGATCGGTCCGCGTCAGGCCGTACACGAAGGACGGCGAGACCAAGGGGTTCAGGCTGCGCCGGATCGAGAAGGGGAGCCCGCTCGAGATGCTCGGCGCGCAGCGGGGGGACATCATCCACTCCGTGAACGGCGTCGAGCTCAACTCGGTCGATAAGGCGCTCTCCGCCTACCAGAGCATGCGCAACGAGAACCGGCTCGTGTTCTCCGTCACGCGGCGCGGCAAGCCGACGGACCTCATCATCAACATCAAATAGGCGGGTGTCCGGGGGGCAGGGGCGGTTCGCCCGTCCCGGCGTCCCGCGCCGCCGCGTCGCCGCCCTCGAGGACGCCGAAGACGATCGACGCGAACGTCCTTCGGAGCGTCGGGCTCGTGAACTCGCGCATGACGAGCGACTCGACGACGCGGGCGCGGGCGCCGACCTCGATCTCCGTCCTCGGGATCGCGGCCCAGGCCTCGCGGCCGCCTTCGAGGCCAAGGCGCAGGTACGTGTAGTTCGGGACGTGGATCCGCTCCAGCACGACGCCGTCGTGCGCGATCCCCGGCTCCCGCCGCTCGGGCACGGCTCCGGGCGCGGCCGCAGCGGCAGGCGATCCGCCCGGCGCGACGGGGCCGGTCGCGCGCCCGAGCTTCTCGATCGAAGGATCGATCTGCTTGTCCGAGCTGCAGGAGCAGATGAGGACCATGGTGAGAAGCGGCAGCGCACCCCGGAGGTTTCGTTTCTTCATGAGGTTCTATTAGTCATTGTGGCGGGCGACGACAAGGGACGGACAGCCGCTTGTCAGAAGGCGAACCCCTCGGGGAGCGCCGAAGCCTTCGTGCCCTCGGGCACCCAGGCGAGGTCGAGGATCGTGTAGGTCGGGTTGACCTTCTTGAAGATCGGCGTGACGCGCATGCCGAACTTCGGCTCGCCGACGACGAGGTAGCTCATCAGGATCGTGGGCACGCCGTCGAACTCGATGTTGATGAACTTGATCGGCTTGTCGAGCACGTTGAAGGCACCCGACCGCTCGCACACCATGAACGTGTGGATCTTCGCCGTCTTCTTGGCGAGATCCGTCATGTCGAACACGGTGTTCTTGGTCAGGCAGTCGCTGCAGAAGGCGCGGAAGGGCTGGTAGATCGTGCCCTTCGAGGCGCACTTCGGGTTGTCGCAGCGGGCGCCCATCAGCTTGCCCTGGCCGAGCGACTCGAAGAAGACCGCCTCGCCGCCGTACGAGTGGATGTAGATCATCTCGCGCGGGTTGGTGACGCCGAGCAGCTTCCAGCCTTCGTCGGCGCTGCGGATCGGCGTGTTGGGCTCGATGCGATGAAAGTCGCCCTTGGGGCGGTACTTGTTGTTCTTCACCGTCACGGTTCCGGAAACGCTCATTTCGTCCTCCTATGCATCCGCCTTCAGCAGGCTGTCGGGGTCCATCAGGATCGTCGAGGTCACGTGGGAGCCGACGCCCGCGTGGCTGATCGCCAGCGCGCGCTTCGCCCCCTTGACCTGCAGGTCGGTCCAGTCGGCCGGTTTCTGCCGCCCGTAGCGCTCCCAGCGCTTCACGTCGCCGTGGATCTCGGCCCAGCGGCCCCATAGGTGCGACGCGATCTCGAACACCTGCATGATGCCCGTCGCGCCCACCGCGTGCATGCAGCCGATGAGCCCGCCGGAGAGGTTCGAGGGCAGCCGGCCCGGCTCGTGCGTCTTCGGGTTGGTGTGGTAGCAGTCGCCGGACTCGACGAAGTCGCGGCCGTAGCCGTAGGGACGGAGGCCGATGTCCTCGTAGGTCTGCATGTCGCTGATGGTGAAGGCGTCGTGCAGCTCGATGACGTCGAGATCCTTCATCGGATCGACGATGCCGGTCATGCGGTAGCTGTAGTACGCGGCCATGCGGGCCGCGAGGAAGCCGGTGAAGCCCGGATACCGCTCGCCGCCGGGGAACTCCTTGCCGAGGTTCTTGTACTGGTCGGCGGTCTCGTTGGGCAGGAGCGGGATCTCCATGTCCATCCGATCGGCCGCGCGCAGCGTGTGGGAGCCGGCGGCGGACCAGATCCGGAGAGGCTTGTTCTTGGTGCCCTTGGTCAGCTTCACCGCCGTGTCCTCGTCACAGACGATGACGCACGCGGCGCCGACGCTCATCAGGCAGCAGTCGAGGGCGCGCAGCGGGAACGCCACCACCGGCGACTTGAGGACGTCGTCCACCGTGATCTTCATCGGCGCGTGGGCGAACGGGTTGAAGCGCGCGTAGCCGTGGTGCTTGACCGCGATCTCCGCCATGGTGCGGCGGAACGACTCCTCCTCCTTGCCGAACACCTTCCAGTACTTCTGCGCCATCACGGCGTAGTAGCCGGTGTAGATGTGACCGAGCGGCGACTCCCAGTCCTTGTCGGCCGCGCAGGAGATGAGGAAGTTGCCCTCGTCGGTCGGGACCTCGTCCATGCGCTCCCAGCCCATCGCGAGCGCGCAGTCCGAGTAGCCCGACGCCACGGCCTTGACCGCCTCCCAGATCGTCGTGCCGCCCGTGGCGCCGCCGGTCTTGACGCCGCAGTTGCCGAGCGGATCGAGGCCGAGACGGTCGTGGATCAGCGCCTCGCCGAGCAGCTGATCGCCGAAGTGGTCGGCGAAGTGCCCGTAGTAGCAGGTGTGGATGTAGCTCTTGAGCTCGGCCGGCGTCTTGTCGATCATTTCGGCTGCCTCGACGAACGCGTCGATGCACAGCTCCTCGGTTCGCTTGTCCGGGAAGGCCCGGTCGAACTTCGACTGCCCCGCTGTGACCAAGTACACGGGCTTGGACATCCGCGGAATCTTCAATTGCTTGTCGCTGAACTTGATCATGGACCCTCCTGACTTCCATGAAGGCGCGACCGCCACGAGGCACCCGCGCCGTTCGTTGAGCCTATCCCCTGTCGCGAAGAATCAGGCGGCGCCAATCTACCCCGGTCCGGGGGCGCCCTGAATGACATTTGTCATCAATTGACGAACCCCCGGCCCGAGTGTACATAACGGCAGCTTTGGAGGCGGCCGGCTGGCCGAGGAGCGACGACATGTTGATGGATATCAGCGAGATCCGGAAGGGCGCGAAGATCATCATCGATGGCGCACCCTGCCTCGTGACGGAATACAACTTCGTGAAGCCGGGCAAGGGGCAGGCGCTCTACAAGTGCCGCGTGCGCAACATGATCAACGGCTCGCAGTGGGACAAGACGTGGCGTTCCGGCGAGAAGTTCGAGAAGGCGGATCTCGAAGAGCACCGCATGCAGTACCTGTACACCGACGGCGAAGAGTACAACTTCATGAACAACGCGAATTACGAGCAGGTCGCGCTCCTCAAGGAGGCGGTCGGCGACGCGGTGAACTACCTGTACGAGAACCTCGAGCTCGACATGCTGTTCTTCGACGGGCGGCCGATCGGCCTCACGCTGCCGAACTTCGTGGAGCTCGAGATCGTCAAGTCCGATCCCGGGATCAAGGGCGACACGGCGTCGAACGCCACCAAGCCCGCGACCCTCTCCTCCGGCTACGTCGTGCAGGTCCCGCTCTTCGTCAACCAGGGCGAGTGGGTCCGCATCGACACGCGCACCGGCCAGTACCAGGAGCGCGTGAAGCGGTAGGGGCGCCGCCCTCGGCACAGGTTGTGCCGTTGCGCCCGTCGCCGCGGCGCGTGTCCGGAGCGCTCTTGGTGTAGAATACCTTGTAGTCATCGCTGGTTCGGCGGCTGGAGCCAGGGCTGGCGCGTGCGGCCGGCCACATGGCACGTCGCTTGCTGAGATCGCGGCAGCACCCGCCGGGTGGAGGAGGGGAGAGATGGCGACTCGACTGATCTGTTTACGCACGCTCGCTGCCGTGGCGCTCGCGCTGACCGCGTGCGGCGGCGACGGCACCGACGCGAATGGCGCGGACACCGACACGGAGATCGTCGATGCCGGGGATCCGGGGGAGCTGCTAAAATCGTCCATTTTGGCATACGGAGGCGTTCTCGTGTCGCCGGACTCGGGAGAGCTGTTCGCCTCCGGATTATTCAAGGGCTCGGTCGTGTTCGGAGAAGGCGACGCCGCCGTGACATTGGCGCAACCGGAAGAGGAGGGGACGGAGGACTACACGGCTTTCCTCGCCGGCTACGACGCGAGCGGTGGGCTGTTGTGGGCGCAGTGTCTGGAGCAAGGATGTGGGACGAGCGTGTTCATAAGGGACGTCGGCATTTCACCGGATGGATCGGGTTTCACGGCGTTGTCCTCCTACAGCGGCGAGGTGACGGTCGGGAGCGGCGGGGAAGCGATCACCATCGGTGAAGACGGACAGAGCGGGTGGCTCCTGGCGCGTTACTCGGAGGGCGGAACGCTCGAGGGAGCGCACGGCGTCGTCGCCATGGACGCACTCGGATTCTGGCAGCCGACGATCCGCCTCGCTAGCCAACTGGATGGGGCGGCGATCGTCTACAGTGAACCGTTCAGCGGCACGCTCACTATCGGTCAGGGCGACAGCGCCCAGGTGGTGGAGCTCGCAAACAGCGCGTTCGTCGCGCTCTTCTCGGCGGACGGTGCGTTGGCGTGGCTGTCGCAGATTGCGGGGGCGACTGTCATAGCCCCGTCCCGCAGCTCAGATGCCGCTCTCATCGTGCTCGCGTTCGAGGCCCCGATCTCACTCAGCGACGGGGTTACGACTGTTGATCTCGATCCCGGACCGACCGGCCAGGCGATCGCTGCTGCGCGGTACGACGAGACCGGCGCACTCGTCTGGGCGCGGATCGTCGGCGTGGGCCCGATCGTGGCGCGGGACTATGCCGTGTTCGACGACGGCGGGTTCGCGGTCTCCGGCGAGTACGACGACGGGAGCACCTTCGGCGAGGGCGGCGCCGCGACCGCTTTGCCCGTGCCCTCTTCTTGGACCTCCGGCTTCTTCGCGAGGTACGACGCGGCCGGCGAGCTGGTGGCGGCGGAACAGCTCACGGATTTCGGCGAGCTGGTGCCGACGGCGCTGACGCCCGCGCCGGGGGGGCGGGCGATCGTGACCGCGATCGAGGACGGCAACAACGCGAACGCCGACTGGGTAGACTCGCTCCCGTTCGCGCCCGACGGGTACGTCGATCCGTTCCCACGGGCGACCGCGTTCATGGCTTCATTCGACATTGGCGGAGATGTCGAATGGGTCGATCCGATCGTGGGTTTCGTGCTGCTCGCCGGCGAGCCGTGGTTCGCTGAGACCTGGGTGCGGGGCACGCTCGCGAGCGACGCTGCGCCAAGCGGCGCGACGCTCATCGCCGGGGCGTTCTCCGAAGTCGCCGGAGTCGCGTCTGGCGAGAATGTCGCGTTGGAGCTCGGCGCGTCGCACCTGGAAACCGGTCTCGTGGCTCGGCTCGGCCCGGACGGCGAGGTCGCGTGGACCGACAGGTGGCTGGGTCGGGCCGGGAGAGTGCACATGGACGGCGTGTTCGCCCTGGCCGACGAAGGCGTGATTGCGGTCGGCGGGGCGCGGAGAGGGGACGTGCTGGTCGGCCACGGCGCGGAAGGCGCAGACCTGGTCAACCCAGGTGGGGACGTCGAGCTCGCCGCGGGGTACGGCGCCGATGGAGAGCGCCAGTGGGTGCGCCGGCTCTGGTACGCCTCGGCATCGCCGAGCGCCGAGGCATTCGACCACCTGTTCGACTGTCCGGAAATGGTCGACGAGCCGGATGACGTCGTGGAGTACCGCAACCCGCTCGACGTCGCGGACTTCTACGGTGCTGTCCGCGCCGGGGCGGTGCGCTGGGTCGAGCCCGAGTGCCTGAGCCTGTGCGAGCCCGAAGGCGAGGACACTCTGTGCGTTTCCGCGAGCTGCGAGACCGCGGACGGCGCCCAGGTCGAGCCCGCGTACTCGGGCCGGTACTCCGGAGCACACGAGGACGGCTACTGGGAGATTCGGGGAGCGGAGTCTATGTCTGTCGCGCCGCCCGCCTCGTCGCCTTGGCAGTCGGTGTCGATGGAGACTGCGAGCAGCTCCGAAGAGTACAATCTGGACAAGGGGTTCTTCCCTGGATATCGGACTACGGTCGAGTTCGAGGTCGCCTGGCAAGGTGAGATCGCCGCAGGCACCCCCTCGGACGACGTCGCCACTGGGACCATCGGTGAGAGCACAGCCGAGTCGGAGAGCATCAGTGCATCGTGGATCGGCAGCGGCTGCGGGTTCGACTCGCAGTTCGAATACGGGCACCTCGACTTGAGTGATAGCGACCTCTTCCAGGTCGACATGGCCGGGCACACCGTCGAGGTCACGACCGAGGACAACGCCTGGCTCGACGGGGTCTGCGTGGGCCAGGTGAACCCGAACACCTGGGAGATCGTCGGCGAGTGCACGGAGTAGGCGGCCCACTGATTCCGCTCAGCCCGCGTCTCAGATCGTGAACTCCCAGCCGCAGAAGTGCTCGGGCGGGTGCGGGTCCGGCGGGCACGTGAGACAGCGGGTCTTGATGCGCGGGTCGATCGCCTTCGCGAACTCGGCGTACTCGACGAGCCCCACCTTCTTGCACGGGAAGTCGGGCAGCCCCTTGCGCACCCTCGCGCTCTGCACGCGGCAGTCGTCCATATAGAACCGCAGCGCGCCGCCCTCGAGCTCGCTGTGCTGGCGGTTGAGCACCGCGTACATCCTATAGTCGAGCGCCTTTTGCAGCCCCTCGAGCCCCGGGCTCTCGCCGAGGCCCAGGAGCCCGCGGATGCGCTGCGCCTCGATGGGCGAGAACCGCTCCCACGCGGCCGCGTCAGCCTCGATCGCCTCGTCGAGGCCGCGCCGCCGCTCCACCGCCTGGAACCAGAGGCCGTCGTGGGCGAGCCAGTTCTTCGCGAAGTTTTCGACGACCTTGAGCAGCTCTTCGCGGGAGAGAGATTCGATCGCGGACATCGCCTGCCTCCTTCATGCGTCGACAATCGCGACGGAGTACTTCTTCATCCGCTCGTCCCGCGTCACGAGCGTCAGGCGCTCGACCTTCGCCTGGGCGACGAGCATGCGATCGAAAGGATCGCGGTGGTGGTCGGGCAGCCCGAAGACCGCGTGCGCGTGCTCCGCGGTCACAGGCAGCTCCATGAACGGTTGCCGCTCCAGCACCTCGCGGAAGCTCTTGGGGAGGCGCAGCTTGCCGAGCGCCTGCTTGATGCGGATCTCCCAGACGGACGCCGCGCTCACGAACACCACGTTGCGCCCGTCGGCGACAGCCGCCCTGGCCCTGCCCGACAATTCCGGATCGTCGTTCAGCCACCAGAGCAGGACGTGCGTGTCGAGGAGCAGGTTCATCGCCCCACCACGCCGAACGCCTCCGCGATCTCCTCCGGCAGCTCGTCGAAGTCGTCGGCGATCACGATCTTCCCCCGCAACGCCCCCGGAGCGCGGGGCTCCTCGCTCCTCTCGTAGCGCACGATCTTCGCGACGGGCCGTCCGGCCTTTCCGATGATGATCTCCTCGCCCTCGACGACCCGCTCGATGAGAGCGGACAGCTTGGCCTTCGCCTCCGAGATGTTCGTGACCTCCATGGGCACCTCCTTGAATCTAGTCTAGTCTGGTCTGGTCCGATTGACAATGTCGAGATTGACAGGCGGCGGGCCGCAGTGCACACTGAACATAGTGATCATAATGAACAGTATGATCACCATGGAGCAGCGATGATCACCGAAACCAACGCGGTCGCCTTTCGCCAGAACCTGGGGGAGATGATCAACCAGGTCCAGTACCGCCGCGACAGCATCGTCATCAACAAGGACGGGCGGCCGGTCGCCGTCCTGATCGATACCGACCTGTTCGAGAGAATCAGAAGACTCCAGGGGCGGTTCGACGAGCTCGCGGGACGGTTCGCCGAGGCGTACGCCGACGTGCCCGCCGAAGAGGGCGCCTTTGAGATCGAAAAGGCCGTCGCGAAGGTGCGCGTTCGGGCGGGCAAGCAGACGGCGGCCGACTCCCGGACGAAGAAGGGTTGAGCCTTGCCCTCGCTGCGCGTCGTGCTCGACACCAACGTGCTGGTGTCGGGGCTGGCCTACCCCGACGGCGTTCCGGGGCGCATCGTCACGGCCTGGCGCAGGGGATCTCTCGATGTCGTGCTGTCTTCGTACATCCTGGACGAGGTCAGGCGCGTGCTGCCTCGGCTCAACCATCGGCTGAAGTGGCGGAAGGCCGACTTCGCGGACCTCGTCGACCTCCTCGCGATCCAGGCGGATCTGGTCGAGCCGCAGGCGTTGGCTGCAGACGCGGCGCGCGACGCGGCCGACGTCCCGATCTTGGGCACGCGCTTGGCCTCGAATGCGGACTACCTCATCACCGGGGACCGCGATCTTCTCACACTGGCCGATCGTTACCCGATCGTCAGTCCGGCCGACTTCTGGAAGAAGCACGGCGCGTGACGAACCGCGCGGGTTTCCGCACTTCGTGTTGACACGCCTCACCCCTTCTCAAGTACCTTAGGGCATGTCGGAAGGCGCCTCCTTCGTCCACCTCCACCTCCACAGCCAGTACTCGCTCCTCGACGGCGCGGTGCGGCTCAAGGATCTCATCCCCAGGGTGCGGGAGCTCGGCATGTCCGCCGTGGCGGTCACGGACCACGGCAACATGTTCGGCGCGTTCGACTTCTACAAGCAGGCGATCGCCGCGGGCGTCAAGCCGATCCTCGGCTGCGAGACGTACGTGGCGCCGGGGAAGCGGGACGACAAGTCGCGGCGCGGTGCGTACCACCTCATCCTGCTCGCACGCAACGCGGAGGGCTACCGCAACCTCAAGTACCTCGTGTCGATGGGCTACGTGGAGGGGTTCTACTACAACCCGCGCATCGACAAGGCGCTCCTCGCCGAGCGCAGCGCCGGGCTCATCGGGGCGAGCGCGTGCCTCGGCGGCGAGGTCGCGCAGGCGTTCGTTCGGGGCGGCTACGCGTCGGCGAAGGAGGCCGCGGCGGCGTATCGCGCGATCTTCGAGCCCGGCGCGTTCTTCCTCGAGGTGCAGAGCAACGGCTATGACGGGCAGGCGGAGTACAACGAGGCGCTGCGCCGCATCGGCCAGGAGCTCGACATCCCGCTGCTCGCGACGAACGACGTGCACTACCTGACCGCCGACGACGCCAAGGCGCACCAGGTGCTCATGGCGATCGGCAAGGGGGTGACGCTCGACGATCCCAAGGCGGACTTCCACTACACGGACGAGCTCTACCTGCGCTCCGCCGACGAGATGCAAAAGGCGCTCGGCCGCTTCCCGGACGCGCTGGAGAACACGATCCGCGTCGCCGGGATGTGCGAGTCCGTCACGCCGGCGGGCCCGCTCGATCTGCCGGCGTTCCAGGTGCCGGAGGGCACGACGCTCGAGGAGTACCTGCGGCGCACGGCGCACGAGATGCTCAATAGGAGGTTCGCGGAGCTCGAGCGCATCGGCAGGACGGTGGACACGAACCAGTACCGCAAGCGCCTGGATCACGAGCTCGGCGTGATCTGCGAGATGCACTACGCCGGGTACTTCCTCATCGTCCAGGACTTCATCCGCTACGCCCGGGAGCAGGGGATCCCGGTCGGGCCGGGCCGCGGCTCGGGCGCCGGCTCGCTCGTCGCGTTCGCGCTCAAGATCACGAACCTCGATCCCATCCCGCTCAACCTCCTGTTCGAGCGGTTCCTGAACCCCGAGCGCAAGTCCATGCCCGACTTCGACGTCGACTTCTGCAAGGACCGCCGGGAGCAGGTGATCGAGTACGTCGCCGAGAAGTACGGCGCGGCGAACGTCGGCCAGATCGCGACGTTCCACCAGCTCAGGAGCCGCTCCGTGGTGCGCGACGTCGGGCGCGTGATGGGCATGCAGTACGGGGACGTCGACAAGATCGCGAAGCTCGTGCCCGAGGGGCCGAAGGTCTCGCTCGCAGAGGCTTTGGGGGGCGAGGAGAAGCTGAAGCAGGCGCGGCGCGCGGATCCGAAGGTCGACGAGCTGCTCGCCTACGCGGAGCGGCTCGAGAACCTGAACCGCCACGCGGGCATGCACGCCGCCGGGGTGGTCATCGGCAACAAGCCGCTGTGGGAGTACGTCCCGGTGTTCACCGGCGGGGATCGCGAGACGACGACCCAGCTCGTCAGCCAGTTCGACATGAACTTCGTCGAGGACTGCGGGCTCGTGAAGTTCGACTTCCTCGGCCTGAAGACGCTGACCGTGATCCGCACCGCGGTCGATCTCGTGAACAAGCGCCGCGGCGAGGGGGAGCGGCTCGACATCGACGAGCTGCCTCTCGACGATCAGAAGGTCTACGACCTGATCTCGTCGGGGAACACGTGGGGCGTCTTCCAGCTCGAGTCGCGCGGCTTCCAGGAGCTGCTCCGGAGGCTCAAGCCGGACTGCTTCGAGGACATCGTGGCCGCCGTCGCGCTGTACCGGCCGGGCCCGCTCGAGGGCGGGATGGTCGAGCAGTTCGTCGAGTGCAAGCACGGCCGCCGCGAGATCGCCTACCCGCACCCGAAGCTCGGGAAGATCCTCAAGGAGACGTACGGCGTCATCGTGTACCAGGAGCAGGTGATGCAGGCGGCGCAGATCCTGGCCGGGTACTCGCTCGGGGCCGCGGACATCATGCGGCGCGCCATGGGCAAGAAGAAGGCCGACGTGATGGCCAAGGAGCGGATCAAGTTCGTCGGCGGCTGCGGCGAGAACGGCATCGAAGGACCGCTCGCCAACGAGATCTTCGATCTCATCGACAAGTTCGCGGGCTACGGCTTCAACAAGAGCCACTCGGCGGCGTACGCGCTCATCACCTACCAGACGGCCTGGCTCAAGGCGAACCACCCGGTCGAGTTCGAGGCGGCGCTGCTGACATGCGACCGGGAGAACACGGACAAGATCGCCGAGTACATCCGCCTCGGCCGGGGGATGGGGACGCGCGTGCTGCCGCCCGACATCAACAGGTCCGACGTCGACTTCAGCGTGCACTACGAGGCCGACGAGCCGGGCGCGGGCGGGATCCTCTTCGGGCTCGGCGCGATCAAGGGCGTGGGCGACGCGGCGCTCCGGAGCATCCTCGAGGCGCGGGCCGACGGGGCGTTCACGGACGTCTTCGACTTCGCGATGCGCGTCGATCTCGCGAAGGTGAACAAGGCGGTGATGGAGGGGCTCGTCAGGTCCGGCGCCTTCGACGGCTGCGAGGGATCGCGCGGCGTGAACCGCGGGCAGATCTTCGGCGCGCTGGAGCGCGCGGTCGAGCGCGGAAAGTCGGCGCAGCGGGATCGCGAGGTGGGGCAGATCAGCCTGTTCGGGGCGCTCGCCGCCCCCTCCCCCGCGGCGGGCGCGGCGCAGGAGGAGGCCTCCCTCTACGCCGATCTGCGGCCGTGGACCGAGCGCGAGCTGCTCGCGTACGAGAAGACGTCGGTCGGCTTCTTCATGTCCGGGCACCCCATGGAGCGGTACGAGGCCGAGGCGGCGCGGCTGACCGGGAGCACGACGACGTCCGTCGCGGCCTGCGGGGACCGGGACGAGATCACGATCGCCGGGATCATGATGGACTTCTCCGAGCGCAAGACGAAGGCCGGCAAGCGGCTCGGCCTCGGCGCGATCGAGGATCTGCACGGCCGGGTCAACGTCATCGTCTTCTCGCAGCAGCTCGACGAGCTCGGAGAGGTGCTCCGGAGCGAGGAGCCCCTGTTCATCAAGGGCACGGTCCTCGTCGACGAGCGCGAGGAGGGCGAGGAGAAGAAGATCCGCGTCGCGGAGGCGATGCCGCTCGCCGACGTGCGCGCCAAGCGCACCAAGGAGGTGCACCTCCACATCGACGGGGCGGCGTTCGACGCCCGCGCGCTCGACGATCTCAAGGGCGTGCTCGAGAAGAACCCAGGGCGCTGCGACGCGTTCCTCGAGGTCGCGATCGCGGGGCGCTCGCGGACGACGATCACCCTACCCGAGCAGTTCCGGCTCGCGCCGACGGACGAGCTGCTGAACGGCCTCACAGGCTTCCCGGGCGTGCTCGACGTGGAGTTCAGGTAGCCCTGTAGTGGAGCCGTGGACTGCGACTCGAAACGCAGCGGCGATCTCGAAGCGCTCGAGGTGATCAAGCGCCGCCTGCTGGCGGGGGATCCGGACGTCCTGCGCGCCGCGGAGGAGGCGGACCGCTCGCTGATTTGCAGCCAGCTCGAGCGGTCACCCCTGGAGCGCCTGCGCGCCGGGGTCGCCTTCGCCCACGGCCTCGCGAGGTTCCGACGTGCCGACGACGCCAGCGGTTGACCGCCTCCTGCTCGCGCTCGTCGACGGCGAGGTGGAGCTCATCGTCGTCGGCGGTGCGGCCGGCCTGCTGCACGGCGCGCCGATCGCCACCTACGACCTCGACATCGTCCACCACCGGTCGGAGGACAACGTCGCCAGGCTGCTCGACGTGCTCGCGTCGATCGACGCGCGCCACAGGCCCGATCCGACAGACAGGCGGATCGCGCCGACCGCGGCGGTCCTGAAGGGAACGGGTCACGTCCTGCTCGACACGGCGCACGGCCAGCTCGACCTCCTGTTCGAGCTCGCGCCGGGCGAGGGGTTCGAGCAGCTCCTCCCGAGGACGGAGATCGTGACCGACGGCGAAGTCTCGATCCGCGTCCTGACGCTCCCCGCGCTCATCGAGATCAAGGAGCGCACCGGGCGCGCCAAGGACCGCCTCATGCTCGCCGCGCTGATCGCGACGCTGGAAGAGCGCAGCCGCGGCGGGTAGCAGGCGCCTCTGCCCAGCGCTCGTTCCCGAGCTCGTCGAAGGGCGGCGGCGCTCGACGGAACGGCCTTCCGATACCGAAAAGGTAATTCTGTAAAATGGATTGACAATATTGCCAAAACACGGCTATCTATTTGATATGATAAACAGAAACATTGAGCCTCTCGTGCGGAAGACAGCGGAATACTACCCCGTTGTCACCGTGACCGGCCCCAGGCAGTCCGGGAAGACGACGCTGTGCCGCGCGTTGTTCCCGCACCTGAAGTACGTTTCCTTCGAGCTCATCGACGTCCGGGAGTACGCCCTGCGGGATCCGCGCGGCTTCCTCGCGGAGCACTCCGAGGGGGCGGTCTTCGACGAGATCCAACACGCGCCGGAGCTGCTGTCGTACCTCCAGGTCGAGGTGGACGCGCGCCCCGAGCCGGGGCGGTTCATCCTCACCGGGTCGCAGCACTTCGGCCTGGCCGCCGCGATCTCGCAGACCCCCGCGGGGCGCACCGCGGTCCTCTGTCTCCTGCCTCTGAGCCTCGATGAGCTCGCCCGTTTTCCGTCGGCCCGCACGGAGTTGTTCGAGGTGATGTGGGCGGGAGGCTATCCGCGCATCCACGACGTCGGCATCCCGGCGGACCGCTGGCTCTCCGACTACGTCGCCACGTACGTGGAGCGCGACGTGCGCCAGCTGACGAACGTCGGGGATCTGCGGACGTTCTCCGCGTTCCTCAAGCTGGCCGCAGGGCGCTCGGCGCAGACCGAGAACTCGTCCGGGCTCGGCGCCGACGCCGGCGTTTCCCACAACACCGCCCGCGCGTGGCTCTCGATCCTGGAGGCGAGCTACCTCGTGATGCGCCTCCCGTCGTGGCAGCGCAACCTCACGAAGCGCCTCACGAGAGCGCCGAAGGGGCACTTCCTGGACAGCGGGCTCCTGTGTCATCTCCTCGGGATCAGGTCGCCCGAGGAGCTGCGCCACCACCCGCTGCGCGGCGCCGTGTTCGAGAGCTTCGTCGCGTCCGAGATCGCGAAGCACCGCGCGAATTCGGGGCGGGAGCGGGACCTCTTCCACTACCGCGACGCCCGCGGCCTCGAGGTCGATCTCGTGCTGGACCGGGGGAGCTCACCGCTCCTCATCGAGGTCAAGTCCGGTGCGACCGTCTCCGACGACTTCCTCGACCCGCTCGACAGGCTCGCGCGGCACGTCGCACAGAAGACCGGAGACGCCCCGCGCAGGGCGCTCGTGTACGGCGGCGTCGAGCGACAGTCGCGGACCGGCTGCGAGATCGTCCCGTGGAATGAGTTGCCGGCTTTGTTGAAGTCCGAATGACTACGCCGCCGGCGCGCCGCTAGCGGTCCGCCACCCGACGCGACTCGTAGACCTTTAGGGACGGCAGCTCGATCGCGGTGAGGAAGCCGCCGTGGCCGCAGCGCGTGTCGATGCCGATGGCGTTCTTGCAGGAGAACAGATCCGAGTCGTCTTCCGGCGTGTAGACGGAGAGCTCCTGGGGCAGGGCGTCGGCGATCGTGTGGCCGAAGACGACCCGCTTGCCCTCGTAGGCGGAGAAGAACTCCTTGCTCCGCTGCCAGATGAGCGGCTTCGGATCGTCGAGCTCCGACGGGTGCGCGAAGCGATCGCCGACCTTGGGCAGCCCGGCGTGGACGTAGATGGCGTGCTCGTCCTCGTACCAGGCGGGCAGCGACGCCATCCACGCGACGACGTCGTCGGGCAGGAACCTGCCGCCGAGCATCGAGAGGAACTCCTCCTTGCTCGGCATCTCCTCGCCGACCGGCGGCGGGCCGTCCGTGAACGACCGCAGCGTCGCCAGGCAGCCGTTGCCCACGGGCATGACGAACTCGGGCCAGCCGCGCCCCCGCACCTTGAGCCAGGCGTCCTCGTGGCTGCCCTTGAGCGCGACGATCTTCGCCGGGGTGCGAGCCTTCAAGCCGTCCCGCACGAGCGCGACGACCCCGGCGGAGTCCGGGCCGCGATCCACGAAGTCGCCGAGGAAGACGATCGTGTCGTCGGCGTCGAGCGCCGGGAGCAGGGAGAGCAGCGCCTCGAGGTGGGCGATGTCCCCGTGGATGTCGCCGATCGCGAAGGTCCGTTTCGCCATGCTCGCCTCGATCCTACTGGAAGGGGTGCGCTCTCTTGGCCACTTCGAGGATGGCGTCCAGCTTTTCCACGATCTCCGCAGACGACTCATCGGGATCGGTGAAGAGAACCAGTTTGGAGTACTCGTTCTTCCTCAGCAACAAAGGGAGGCGGAGCTTCTGTGAGAACGCCCTGAACAAGGGTTCGAGGAAGTCGTCGGTAGCCTTGATGTCGTCGGACCAGGGCGAGGGTCGCCCCAGTTTCTCCCAAGCATCCGACATCTCTCGAATGGACTCTTCCATCACGGCCTCTCTCCGCCTGCGTTCCGCGAGTCCGAGCAGATCGTCGTCCACTCCGGAGGCGGAGAATCGCAGCAGGGAGGCCTTCGAATAGATGTAGTTCTCTATCTCGCGCTTCTGCCACATCATCTCGATCAGCGCCGTACCGGTCGTCAGCTCGCGGTCCAGGCGATCGAAGACGGCGACGCCCACGAGATCGGGCTTCGCTTCCCGGAGCCCGAAGAAGTGGTCCCGCGCGCGCTGGGGAAGGTTCGTGGCGACCGGATGCAGGAAGCAGGTGTCGAGGTGCGGTAGAACGGGATGACGCAGCTTCTCGGCGAACGCCCTGAGAATGTCGAGGTCGGTCGTGTCCTCCAAGTACAGAACCCAGCCCTTGTGCTCTGCTTGGTAGTACTGGTCGAAGCCGATGTCGCGGAGCGCCTTGAGAGCCTGTTGACCGCGATCGTTGATGACGTGGGGGCGCCCGACGAAGGCCACCACCTTTCCGCGGGCCGCCGCCTCGCCGAGAACGACCTCCGAGTGACTCGCGGCGACGATTTGCGATCCCTGGTTCGATGCCGTTTCTGTCAGAAGGTTGAAGATCTGGCGCTGTCGCAAGATCTCGAGGTGAGCGTCCGGCTCATCCAACAGAAGGATCGACTTCGGATTGGCGTGTAGGAAGGCCATGAGCAAGAGGGTTTGTTGCAGGCCGCGCCCGGAGCACGACAAATCCAGTTCCGGGCCACCCGCTTCGCGGTAGGACATCTGGATCTCGCTTCGAGCGGACACGAGCCTCGGTGGCATCAGCTCGACGCCGAACAGGGACTGGATGCACGCAACGATTTTGTCCCAACGGGCCCCGCCTTCCTTCCCGATGAACAGGCTGTGGCACATGTTTCTCAGGACCTGTGCCGTTTGGCCCTGCCCGATGAGGAAGCCGATCTCACCCTCCTGCTTGACGAACTCGCGGTCGGACAACCCCGACATCGGGGGCAGAAAGGCGACTCGGTGGTCCGTGCAGCCGTCCGGTATGGACATCCGCCGGGGGTTCTTGGCCTGCTCCAGTCGCAGCGGGCGACAGTAGAAAGACTCCTCGTTGGCGTAGTCGAACTCCAACCCGCAGGACCACTCCTGGCCGGCGGCTACGCCGTCGACTTCTATCTCAATCAAAATGTTCTTGGTTCCTCGCTCACCGTTGCCGCCCGACGTCGCGCGGACGTGCAGGTCGTTCCAGAGCACAATGGCGTTGGGAACGGACAGGCTGAAGAGATCCTTGCGGTTGATGGAAACCCCGGGTCGCTTTTCGGGGCCGCCGTCCTGTTTGCCCCGTTTGTCCAGCCAGGTGCGAAGACCGAGATCCCAAAGAGCCAACGCTTGGAGGACCGTCGTCTTGCCGGAGTTGTTCGGGCCGATGAGAACCACGGGCTCGGCGAGATCGATGACGGCTTCGTCGAACCGCTTGAAGTGACGAATGGTCAGTTTGGTGAGCACGCCGACGCCTCCTCGCTTGCCCGATGATGCCCGTCCGGATTGCGCACGATGCTACCAGTCTTCCAGCGCCCGATCTACAAGGTCCCAATCGGCCTGTTCGCAACCGCATCCCGCGAGGCTCAAGGCATCGCGAGCCCCGGCCTGGCGACAGCGTCGCTCCGGCTCTTCCCGAGGTAGTAGTCGTAGTCGCCCTCGAAGGCGCGCAGCGCGCCGCGGTCGATCTCGAAGACGCGGTCGACGAGCGATCGGAGGAAGTGCCGATCGTGGCTGACGAGCACGACGGTGCCGTCGAACCGCGAGAGCGCGCCGAGCAGGATCTCGCGCGACTGGATGTCGAGGTGGTTCGTCGGCTCGTCGAGCACGAGGAGGTTCACGGGCTGCGCGAGCAGCGTCGCGAGCACGACCCGGCTCTTCTCGCCGCCCGAGAGCGCCTCGACGCGCTTGTCGGCCGCCTCGCCCTGGAACAGGAACGCCCCGCACAGGCTGCGGATGACGCCTATCGAGGCGAGCGGCAGCACCTCCCGCACCGTCTCGAACACCGTGCGGCGCGGCTCGAGCACCTCCATGGCGTGCTGGCTGAAGTAGCCGACGCGCACGTTCGCGCCGATCGCGAGCGCCCCGGCGGTCTGCTCGGCCTGCCCGGCGAGGATCTTGAGGAACGTCGACTTCCCGGCGCCGTTGACGCCGACGACCGCGATCTTGTCGCCGCGGCGGATCAGCCCCGAGACGCCCGAGAAGACGGTCCGCCCGCCGCCGCCCGGCTGCGGCCAGCTCTTCGCGAGGGCGTCGAACTTCGCGACCTCGTCCCCGCTGCGAGGGGGCGCGTTGAACTCGAACCGGATCACCTTCTCCTCGGCCGGGATCTCGATGCGCTCGATCTTGTCGATCTTCTTCACGCGGGACTGGACCTGCGAGGCGTGCGAGGCGCGGGCCGCGAAGCGCGCGATGAACTGCTCCTCCTTGGCGAGCATCTCCTGCTGCCGGCGGTGGCTCGCGAGGAGCTGCTCGCGCCGCACCTCCTTCTCGCGGAGGTAGAAGTCGTAGTCGCCGCCGTAGGTCGTGATCGTCCGGCTCGCGATCTCCACGATGCGGCTCACCGTGCGGTTCATGAATTCGCGGTCGTCGATCGTCAGGAGGAGCGCGCCCTTGAAGGAGTCGTGGAGCCACGTCTCGAGCCAGACGATCGACTCGACGTCGAGGTGGTTCGTCGGCTCGTCGAGCAGGAGCACGTCCGGATTGATCGTCAGGATCCTGGCGAGCGCGATGCGCATCTTCCAACCGCCGCTGAACGACTCGACCGGGTTCCCGTGCTCGGACGGGGCGATCCCGAGCCCGGTGAGCACCGCCTCCGCGCGCGCCTCGAGCTCGTAGCCGCCGCGGTGCTCGAACTCCCCGACCGCGTCGCCGTAGCGGGCGAGCGTCTTCTCGAGCCGGTCGTCCGATTCGGGCGCGGACATCTCCTCCTCGAGCCGCCGTATCTCCTCGCCGAGCGCGAGGATGTCGGCCGAGGCGGCCTTCACCTCCTCGAGCGCGGAGCGGCCCGACATGTCGCCCACGCTCTGCGAGAAGTAGCCGATCCGGAGGCGGGCCGGCCGCGAGATCTCGCCCGCGTCGGGCTGCTGCTCGCCCGCGAGCAGCCGGAAGACCGTCGTCTTGCCCGAGCCGTTCACGCCGACGAGCCCGGTGCGGCTCCCGGGGTGGAGCTGGAACGACGCGTCCTTGAACAGGATCTGCGAGCCGTGCTGCACGGCGATGTTCGTGAGGTGGATCATCGCGGGCGGAATATGGGGGAAACGGCGCGGCGAGGCAAGTGGGGACGCCGGTGCGGAATTTCCCATACCACCTGCGAGCCGCTACAATCCCGGGCGTGGAAAAGGAACATCAACGCGAATTGGCCGTCTGCGGCCGCGCCGCGGTACGAGCCCTGTCCGAGAAGCACCCCGAAAAGGTGCGCCGCCTTTTCTTCATCGAGGATCGCGCGCCGGAGCTCGGCCGCCTCTGCTCCTTCATGGCGAAGAAGAAAAGGCCCTACCGCGTGGCCGGGGTCGAAGATCTGGAGAAGCTCTCCGACACCATCCACCACCAGGGCGTCGTCGCCATGATCGAAGCGCCAGAGTACCCCCGCGTCTCGGGCGAGACCGTGGACCGATGGTCGAAGAGCGGCGAACGCGTCTTCGTGCTCGACCGCGTGGGCAACGCCCACAACCTGGGCGCGATCGTGCGCAGCCTCGCGTTCTTCGGGCTCGAGCACCTCGTCATCGGCGACGACGACGGCGACGCCCGCGTCACGACCAGCGCCTACCGCGTGGCGCAGGGCGGCATGGAGCTCGTGACCGTCTGGAAGGACAAGAGCGCGGCGGCGTTCGCCCAAAGGGCCAAGGGCAAGATCGCGCTCGCGGGCGCCGATCACCGCGCGTCCGCCTCCTCCCGCGACCTCGCCGCCTTCGCGCGAAAACCGGACGGTTCCCCGCGCGCTGTCGCGGTGCTCCTGGGCAACGAGGAGGAGGGGCTCTCCCGGGGGGCTCGCGGCGTCTGCGACACGACCTTCCGCATCCCCGGCGTCGACGTCATCGAGAGCCTCAACGTGGCGCAGGCCGCGTCCATCCTCGCCTACGAGCTGGCGCCCCGCGTCCGGGTTCGATGATGTCGAAAACGGCTCGGATGCTCGTGACCGTCGCGCTCCTGGCCGGCTGCGGCAAAACCGACCTCTCCTCGCACGTCGACGGTTCGGCGGACGACCCGGGCGACACGGACGAACAGCTCCCGTTCCCGTGCGGGTTCTCGGAGATCGCGGACATTCACGGAACCGGGTCCGGAAACGTCTGGGCCGTGGGTGACGGGGGCTGCGTCCTGCACTTCGACGGCGCCGATTGGATCGGGGAGGCGGCCCCGGCCCAGCAGCTGGACGCGGTGCACGCCGTTTCGGACGAGGTGATCTTCGCGGTGGGTGGGGACGTCGTATGGCGGAGATCTGCGAGCGGCTGGGAGGACGACCTCTCGATGCCGGGCGCCGCGTTCACGGATGTCTGGGCCGACTCCGAGAGCTTCGTGGTGGCGGTCGGGAAGGACACCGCCTCGGGCAACGGCGTCATCGCGCTTCGGGACGGCGACGAGTGGAACCAGGTGACGCCCTGGGAGACGCCGCCGATCCTCTCCGTCTGGGGAGAGCATCCGGGCTCCGTCTGGGTCGGCGGGGAGGAGAAGCTGCTGCTCCATCTCGACGGCACCGAGTGGCTCGCGGAGCAGACCGGGTATGACGGCGACTATGCCATCAGGAACCTCATCGGCCGGGGCGAGGGCGAGCTGTGGTTCGTCGCGTTCAACTCTCCCTACGGCGGCGGCATGGCGGTTCGAAGAACGGTGGACGGCGACGGGACGCCGGGGTTCCAGCACTTCAGCTTCTGGGGGGACTGGACACAGGGATTCTACGAGGCGATCTGGACCGCCCCGCAAGACGTCGTCCTGGCCGGGGCAGCGATCATCCTGGGGGACATGTCGTCACAGTTCCGCGGCCTGGAGCTCTTTGATTGTGACCCGGGCCTCGGCGATTGCCACGTTACCCAAGCCTGGGAGGGACCCGAAGGCGGGCCGGAGCGGCTGCGCGCATTCTGGGGGGTGTCCGGCAGCGAGATCTACATCGCCGGTCCCACGGACGACGGTCCCGGGCTCTGGAAGAGGGTTTTCGGACTGGGAACGAGCTGGGAGAAGGTCTGGGGCTGAAGCGAGAGCTCCTCGGTCGAGCGCTCACTGCGCCCGCCGCAGCGGGTGGGGATCCTCGCCGGTCCAGCAGTAGGTGCACAGCTTCTCGCGCGGCAGCGAGATCGCCTCGATCATGTCCGAGAGCAGCTGGTAGGAGAGGGTGGTCAGCCCGAGCCGCGCGCGGATCGACTCGACCATCCGGTTGTAGCGATCGGTGGTCGGGTCCGCGTACTCCTCGAGGTGCGCGTTCGCGTCGCCGTCGATCTCGAGGACCGCCTTGCGCGCCGCGAGGTCGAGCTCGGAACGCGAGCGCGAGAAGTTCAGGAACTTGCAGCCGAACACGAGCGGCGGGCACGCCGGGCGCATGTGGATCTCCTTCGCGCCGTGATCGAACACCCGCGTGATGATGTCGCGCAGCTGCGTGCCGCGCACGATGGAGTCCTCGCAGAAGAGGATGCGTCTGCCGTCGATGATCTCGCGGATCGGGATGAGCTTCATCCTGGCGACGAGATCGCGCACCCGCTGCTCCTGCGGCATGAAGCTCCGCGGCCAGGTCGGCGTGTACTTGACGAACGGCCGGCGGTACGGGACGCCGCGCTCGGTCGCGTAGCCGATCGCGTGGCCGACGCCGGAGTCCGGGATCCCGGCGACGATGTCGACCGCCGCCGTGTCCCGCCTGGCGAGGGCGGCGCCGCAGCGGTTGCGCGCCACCTCGGTGTTCAGGCCCTCGTAGCTGGACGCGGGGTAGCCGTAGTAGATCCACAGGAACGAGCAGATCTGCATGTGCTCGCCGGGCGGCACGAGCTGCTCGACGCTGTCCGCCGTCACGCGGACGACCTCGCCCGGGCGCAGCTGGCGCTCCACCTCGTAGCCGAGGTTCGGCAGGGCGCACGTCTCGAGCGTCACGGCGTACGCGCCGTCCTTGCGCCCGAGCGCGATAGGCGTCCTGCCGAGCCTGTCGCGCGCCGCGTACAGGCAGTTCTCGGTCAGGATCAGGAGCGAGCACGAGCCGTCGACGACCTCCTGGACGCGCCGGATCCCGGCGATGATGGAGTCCTCGCAGTTGATGAGCGCGGCGACGAGCTCGGTCTGGTTGATCTCGTTCGTCTTGAGCTCGCTGAAGTGCACGCCGCGGTTCTTGAGGACCTCCTCGGCGAGCGCGGAGATGTTGTCGATCCGGCCCACGGTGGCCAGGGCGAAGCGGCCGTGGTGCGAGCAGTTGAGCAGCGGCTGATCCTCGTAGTCGCTGATCACGCCGAGCCCGAGGTTCCCGTGGTGCTTCGGCAGATCCTCCTCGAACTTCGTGCGGAACGGCGAGTTCGTGATGTCGTGGATGTTCCGCTGGAAGCCGTCCCGGTTCTTGACGACCATGCCGCCGCGGCGCGTGCCGAGGTGCGAGTGGTAGTCGGTGCCGTAGAAGATATCCGCGACGCAGTCGCTGCGAGATGCCACGCCGAAGAAGCCGCCCATCGTGATCTCCTGTCGCTCGAACCCGCGCGACGGTGTCGCGTCGAGGCGCCCCTTTGCGGAGCGGACACGAGTTTCCGACATCGACGCTGGGCTGGCAAGCGGAACACGAGGCTCGAGGACGTTTGCGGGCGGCGGCGCGACTTGGTATGAATTCCATATGCGCGCCGCAAGAGCAGCTTCCGTCGTCGCCGCGATCATCGTCGCAGTCGCGGTCTGCGCCGCGGCGGGGAAGCTGCCGTGGCAGCGCCGCATCGGGCGCAACGTCGACATCCAGCACAAGCTCCAGCACGAGCGGGTGACGCCCGAGATGTGGCCGCCCGAGCCCGTGTCGCCCCCGCTCGCGGAGGTCGACGCCGAGCGGCTCACGGACGCGCTGCTCGCCCTGTGCGGTCCGCAGGAGCGCACGCGGCTCGCCGAGTACGCGGGCGCGATCCTGGACGAAGCGGCGCGGTTCGGCGTGGATCCGTTCCTCGTCGGCGCGCTCATCTATGATCGTTCGGAGTGCCTGCCCAAGACCCCGGACAGCGCCACGACGTACGGCCTGACGCGGATCGACGTCACCATGCACGCGCCGCACATCCGGAACGGGGAGTACAGGTACTTCGTGCGCGGCGAAGACGGATGGGAGGAGCGGCGTCTCCGGGCGGACGCGCATCCGTTCAACAGGTGGAAGGCCGCGACCTGGCGCTCCAACATCTACTGGACCGCGGCGATCCTGCACGTGCTCGCAAAGCAGTGCCCGAGCCTCGACGCGGCGTTCCCGGAGGTCTTGCACCGGCACGCCGTCTCCCACTGGTTCTTCGGCGACAACGTCAAGAGCATCGAGCCGGAGGATCGCGTGCTCGCGCAGCGGCGCAGGCTGCTCGGGTACTACCGTGGCGATCCGCCGGCGAAGGCGGGCTCGGCCTTCGGCGTGGAGCTCGTTTCCCCGCTGGACGGCACGCCGCGGCTCGTGCTCGACAGCTTCGGCAACCGGCGCGGCAAGAAGCGCGGCCCGGGCCACCAGGGGATCGATCTCGTGGCCTCCCGGGGCGAGCCGGTGCGGGCGGTGGCTCCCGGGCGGGTCGTGTTTGCCGGGGTCGATCTCTCGACGGGCAGCGAGCCGCTCACACCCGAGTCCGCGCCCGCCTTCCCCCTGAAGCGGATGGGGAAGGGCGGCCTGTACGTCATCATCCACCACGGCGACGGGCTGCGCAGCCTGTACATGCACCTCGACACCATCGCGGTGCGCGACTGGGACGAGGTCGAGGCCGGACAGATCGTCGGCACCGTCGGCCGCACCGGTACCGTGCAGTCCGGCGCGCACCTGCACCTCGAGCTGCGGAACGGGACGCAACGGATCAATCCCGCGCCCTATTTTCGCGACGTGCTCGTCGATCCGGATACGATGGAAAGCGGCCCCGCGGACGCCGGCGCCAATTGAATAACCACAACTTGTGCTCGTCGAAAACGGCAGTATAATGCGCCCACAAAACCGTTAAGGGGAAAGCCCGTAACAAGGAGGATCGAAATGACCAAGCTCGTTAAATTAGCGCTCGCCCTGGTTCTCGCGTTCGCGTTCGTCGGCTGCGGCGACGACGACAGCGACGGCGACGGCGGCACGGACACGGACACGGACACGGATTCCGACACGGACACGGACACGGATTCCGACACGGACACCGACACGGACACCGATACCGACACGGATGCCGACGGCGACTACTGGGTCGACGGGTACTGCCCCGGGATGGACGAAGCGACGTCGACCTGGATCGCGGCCTCCGACGATTGCAACGGCTTGACAATGGAAGGTTGCTGCGACGACGCCGACAACGCGGTTTGGTGTGCGAGCAATGTGCTCTACTGCAATCCGTGCGCGAGCGGCTCTCTCTTCTGCGGCTGGGATGAGGTCAACTTCTACTGGTGCAACGAGACCGACAACGGCCCGGATCCGAGCGGCGAGTTCCCGATGGCCTGCTCGGACACAGACACGGACACCGATACGGACACGGACACCGACACGGACGCCGACGGTGGTACGCCTGACGCTGGCGCCGACGCCGGCAACTGATCCGCATCGGCAACTGATCCTCATCCCCCTGTCTTTTCTTTTCTTGTATACTGACCGCTAATCAAAGGCAGCGCACTTCTCCCAAAGGAGGAAGGAAATGTACCAACTCGCCAAACTGGTTCTCGCCCTGTCCCTTACCGTCGCTCTCGTAGGTTGTGGCGAAGACGACAGCAAGGGTGACGGCGGCACGGACACCGACACGGACACCGACTCCGACACGGATACGGATACCGATACGGATACCGACACCGACACCGATACGGATACTGACGGTGATACAGACGATTACTGGGAGAACGGATACTGCCCGGGCGAATCGGGCCCAGCGTCGGACGACTGCGGCGACATCGCGGACGTCGGGATGATCGGATGCTGCGACGAGGAAGGCAGAACGCTCTGGTGCGCGGAAGGAGATCTGTGGTGCATCGACTGTTTGAACGAGAACCCTTACTGCGGTTGGTGGGATGACGAAGAATGGTATGATTGCCAAGTCCCGACAGAGTATTACGCTGATCCGTCGGGTGAGCATCCCTACGCCTGCTTCGGTTCCGACACGGACACCGATGCTGACGGTGGTGTTTCCGATGGAGGCGCTTAGGTAAGCGAAATAAGTGGATGAGGCCTCAAAAAGGGTTGACAAGGAAAGTGGATTTAGTACAACTGTTACGAATCCGATACAAAAAGGGGGCAAAATGAAAAAAGTACGTCTGATGGCATTTGGGGTCACTCTGCTGCTATCTTTGTGGAGTTTTCCGGGACAGTTACTAGCTGATGAAACTGATATAGGGGTTCTGAATGTTAAAATATACAATGATATTGGTGGTTGGGGCTGGGATGTGACAGACTTGTTTTGGGTGACATCTACCCCCTGTACTGGAAGTGATTTGGATGGCTGCCAAGTTCTTGTTCCGACCTGTTTATACGGAGCGGCATCAGCCTATGCCATTCAGGTATTATGGGTAGCACCCAGCGATCCTGATTGGGGCGCGTTTTCTGATTTGTTCCCATATTATTGGGATTACGATAGTGGAGGGGGCTGGAGTTCTTCCTACGATTCTTTCACCGAGTATTGTCTAGACAAGGATTGCACAGAATGGGCAATGCAAATGGGTGAGGATAACGATATTTATGATTGGGCTTATCCAATCTATGAAGAATTTGCAAGGCTGGAGTGGACTCAGTATGAAGCAAGAGAGTATCATGACTACGCTGTGGAAATTCACAAAGGGTCGTGAGGTTAGGGTAAGGAACTCAGTTTGAGTTCCAATTTGTCTACTAAATTGCCGACGATGACTCGACTGGCAAAGGCGACACGGACACCGATGCCGACGCCGGCAACTGATCCGGACTTCCTCGCCGTTTCTGTCTACTTAAAGCAATCACGATCGAACCGTAAGATAGTGTCGAGTAGCCTCGGCCGGTCGCCCTATCGGGGCTAATCGACATTCTTTAAAAGAAAACCCGCGCGGGAGTCGCGCGGGTCGGTGGGAAGGTCGTTTCGAACGCCGGGTGGGGTGCCCGGGCTTTGGGCGGGAGGATCGGGTCACGCGGCCTCGGACTCTTCCTTGGACCTTCGGTTCCGGCCGCAAGGTCGCTTGAAGCGCTCGAGCTCGGCCAGCACCGCCTTGTCCTTGCGGAACGCCATGCGCGCCGCGTTGAGGACCGCCACGAACCGCGCGTAGCGCTCCTCCTGCCTCAGGCCGAACGTCC
>JALNZK010000055.1 GCA_023229365.1 Pseudomonadota bacterium
GGCTGGCGGTCGACAACGAGACGCCCCGCAGCCAGGGGTTCGGGTACCTCGCAGGGTGGACTTCGGGGAAGCCCGAACCCGGTGCCTGGCTCGGCGAGTTGCACAATTTCGACAACGACACGTTGAAGGCGCTACCGTCGTTCACGTGGGAGCTGGGCACGCGGGACATCGCGCTGTCGGCTGCGGAGCACGAGGTCTACGATCGAGTCGTCGGCTGCGGACTTGCGGATCGGCACCCGGGGCAGCCGCGCTCCCGGCTCATGGTGGAGAACCAGCTCGCAGGCGGCATGGCGATGGTGGAGTACCTGGCGTGGCAGTCTGGCACCCCCGGTGCCGGTCTGACCGAGACAGACATGCCGCTCCTTGCGGGAACCCGGAGCAACGTCGCCGTTTCGGGCCTACGGGTTGAAGACGGGCACGGTCGCGGCATGCAACAGAGCGAGACAGGGGGCGGAGCGTCAGGCGCGGAGGATCTCGCGGCGGCGTTGGGTGCCGACGAGGAAGCGAGAATCGTAGTCCCGACCGGGCAATGGGAGGTGAGCGCGGACATTCAGGCGGGCTGGAGCGGCGGCACCGTTCCTCCCCCGGCTCCTCTTTTCGCTGATGTCTCCTTGGTGCAGCGCCGTTACGATCCGGCCGCGAAGGACGTCTGGCCAGTCGTCGATGATGCCCATTTCGTGGAGTTGATCGACGCCAGAGAGTGGCGCAGGATCGGCGCTCGCTTCGAGTTCGAAGCCGGTGAGCGTTACCGGATCGAAGGTGTCGTCAACAACTTCCCGGTGGGCGTCGCGTCGGACAACGACACCGCGGCAGACGACCAGCAGGTTCTGAAGGTCGACGTGCTCGACTGCGCAGAGGAGGCCGAGCTGCCGAACGGCCTGGATCCGGATCGGTTCTGCCAGAAGGGCTTGCCGTTCTCGGACGATCGTTTCGAGTGCGATCTCGCGAAGGGGGCATGTCGCGAGTGCTGGCACGAGCCGTTCAACCAGCAGGAGTGTGAGGGCGAGGGCGCGTTCTGTTTCGAGGGGATGTGCGACGACGCGGAGACCTGCTGGAGCGGCACGTTCGTTGACGAACTGGAGGGCGTGAACGAGAACGAGACCTCGCCGACGATCACCCCGGATTATCCGCCATACGTGCGCACGCTCCGGCTGGAGAATTCCAGCGGAGCGCTGATCCAGGACGTCGACACTTTCAAGACGGCCACGACGTATTCCCACGCCACGGGCTACTCCCCGCCGACCATGTATCACCTGCGGGTCGTCGTCTGGAACCTGTGCGAAGGGGGCATTTCTTTTCCCGGAGCGTACGTGAGCGGGCTGGATGTCCGCGTGCAGGTACGGAAGCCCTGGGCGACCTATCCCTACGTGGACGACGATGATTACTTCAATCTCACTTCGCCTACAACCGACGGGTGGACTGCGATCAAGCGCGCCGACGGCCTGGAGCTGGACATCTCGGCGGGTTGGGCAGCGGGCGTGAACAGCGACAAGTATTTTCGAATCCAGGTCCGCAACCGCGAAGCCGCGCTGGAATCGATTCCGTACTCGCTCGACATCGAAATGGATGATGTCGGCGGCTTCACCGGGATGCTCTTCCCCAAGACAGAGGTCCAGCCTTGGGACGAGGCCGTCTGGCCGACTGCCGACGTGAACGTGGACATGGCAGCTGGCGAGGTGCGCTCGTTCGTGCCGACCGACGACGGCATATGGGGCGGCTACTCGCTCTTCTTCTCACCGGCCGCCGGGTACGAGAACGCGGTGGGCGTAACGCAGTTCCTGCTCTCGACCCAGGATGGTGGCGTGCCGTCCGATCCGAACGGCGTGCCGCTCGCGCCGACCGTGAACCGGGACGGGGGGCTCGCTGTACAGCTCGGCACGCTCGACCCGCAGGCCGGTCCGTACCAGGTGCGGCTCGCGACCGACGCGGAACGGATCGAGGGTCGGGTCTTCCTGTGCGGACCGAACGTCGCGGACTGCTCCTCGTACTCCCCGCGGACCGAGGCGTGCGGTCCGGCGTGCACGGGCGACGGCGCGCTGTGCTGCGCGGACGAGGACCGGAATCTGAGCTGCAGGGTCGTGCACGGCTCGGACGTCACGAACTGCGGCGGCTGCGGCGTCACCTGCGACTGGGACGAGAAGTGCCTGAACGGCGTGTGCGTGACCGGCCGGGCGACGAGCTGCTGGAACACGACCTGCCCGGAGGGGATGGAGTGCGTGTCCCGGGACTGGCCGCTGCTGCGCAACCCGCAGTGCCGGGCGACGCTCGTGGACAACGCCTGGTGCGGGCTGCTCGGCGACGTGTGCGCGGAGAACGAGTCGTGCACCTACGGCCTGTGCCTGCCGAAGACGTTCTCGCCGTGCGATCTCCCGTGCGGCGACGGCGAAGCGTGCTGCTGGGTGATGGGCGAAGAGACGTGCATAGACGTGCAGGGCAGTTCGCTGAACTGCGGCGCGTGCGGCAACGCGTGCGGTGCGGGAACGCTGTGCGCGGACGGGCTGTGCGAATCGTGGTACCACGTGCTCGACGTGTGCGCGGGCGAGGGGGTCGTGAACTGCGGCGTGGACGGGATCGACTGCCAGGACGTGCTCTGGAATCACGAGAACTGCGGGAGCTGCGGGATCGCGTGCTCGGACACGGGCGAGTGTCGCGATGGAGTGTGCATCGACATCCTCGAGGCGGACGCATACGGAGCCGGGGAGGAAGAGGAATGACGACAATGAGAAGACGCAGGATCATCACTCTTCTGTCCGTCTCCGCTGCGTCACTGCTCGCGTCCTGCTCGGGTTGCGACGGGGGCGGCGGGCACGGCGACACGGACACGACCACGGACACCGACCCTGGCTTCGACACGGACACGAGCTGGGACGGCGGGCCGCTCACCGACTGCGACGACGCGCTGCCGCACGCCGACATGGCCTGCGTGCCGGGCGGCAGGTACCTGATGGGCTGCATGCCGTACGATCTCCAGTGCGAGGAGGTAGAGAAGCCGATGGTGGAGGTGGCGCTTTCGCCGTTCTGGATCGACGAGAAGGAGGCGACGCTCGAGGAGATCGTCCCGTACCTGAACTGGCTGCTGTCGCAGGACGAGTACGTTTGGGACGGCTACATCTACCGGGTCTCCGACCACATGCCGATGTGGATGGGATCGCAGAACAGCGGCAGTTCACCCATTGGCTTAAACGGGGAGACCGGCGAGTTCGAGTATTTCGATGTGGAGGGCGTCTGCACCGCGCGCCCGCTGGGGGCCGCGACCGGCGGGCTGAGCTGGGCTGGGGCGAAGCTGTACTGCGATTGGCGCGGCAAGCGGCTCCCGACCGAGGCAGAGTGGGAGGCCGCGGCGCGGGGGCAGACCAAGTGGATCTACCCGTGCGCGTGGGAGCACTTGGACTGCGCGTACGGCAAGTACGATTGCTGCGGCCCCGAACCGAGCTGCCCGGGGGTGTGTCAGGACCCTTGCTGCATCCCGTTCGAGGACGCGATCACGAATTGCCCGAGCCCCTTCGGCGTGAAGGAGATGTACGGCAACGCGCAGGAGTGGGTGCTGGATCACATGGACGACGAGTCGGACCACTCGTGGTGCGCCGGGGGTTGCACGGACCCGGCGCCGCGGACCGGGGAGGGCGCGATCCTAAAAGGCGGCGGCGTGGGCTCGAAGGCGAGCGGTACCCGTATTTCACGACGGGCCGGGCCCGCGCTCCTGGCGGGGCCCTACAACGGCGTGCGTTGCGTGTCTTCGCCAGTCGATTTCATCCTGTCCGACGGCGGGGTCGTGTGGGGGGAGTGACTGTAGCGGTTGCGGCAACACGTGCGGCGGCGGGACGGATCCCGCGTGGCCGGAGCTCTGCGCCCGCTGCGCCGCGGTGGTCGCGGGGATGAAGAGGTAGGGTCCGGGCTCTGACCGCTGGCACGGAGGCGCCCCGCCGGATAGAATGCCCGCGAGATGAACTGCACCTACTGCGGACAGCTCCTGCACGACCGCGACAGCGAGTGCGTCAACTGCGGCGCCGCCGTCGTCGGCACCCAGCGACCGGCCTCCGGCGGATCCGGCCTCGGGATCGCGGCCGAGGCGCCGGGCAAGGGGACGCGCGTGCTCGGCAGGTGGGGCAACGGCCTGTGGTACCCGGGCGTCATCGACGACGAGCGCGGAGCTTCGAGGCACGTCCTCTTCGACGACGGCGATCAGGCCTGGCGCGGTCCCCAGGATCTCACCGCCGAGGGCGACGCGCCCGACGCGAAAGGCGCCGGGATCGCCCTCGGTGCCAAGGTGATGGGGCAGTGGGCCAACCGCGGTTGGTACGCGGGCACCGTCGACAAGCGCTTCGGCCGCGCCTTCCACGTCGCGTTCGCGGACGGCGACCGGGCGTGGCTCGGCACGGAGCGGATCCGGGTCGGCCAGGCGTCGCGGTGGCTGGCCGTCGCGGCCGTCGTGCTCCTTTTGCTCGTCGCCGCCGGCGGGCTGATCTGGCTGACGGTCGACGGTTCCGGGGAGAGCGGCGCGGGCGCGGCGGCCCCCGCGGCTCCACCGCTCGCCATCCGGCCCATGGAGCCGCTCGCGGCGCCCCCCGTCGTGGGCGCGCGGGTGCTCGCCCCCTTCGGCGACGGCGCGTACTACTTCGCGGCGACGGTTCGCGCCGTGCGCCCCGACGGCCAGGTCGAGCTCCTGTTCCTCGACGGCGATCAGGCGATCGCCCCGGCCGCCTCGCTCCGGCAGGAGAACGTCGGCCCCGGCACGATGGTCAGCGCGCGGCTCCCGTCGTTGCGGGAGTGGTACGCCGGCCAGGTCCGCGAGCGCGACGGCGACCGCGTGCTCGTCCGCTTCGACGACGGCGACGTCCGGTGGGTGCCGCTCTCCGCCGTTCGCCACGCCGCGCCGCCGCAGTCGATCTCAAGGTGACCCCGACGCCCGTCAATCCAGGAAGAACATCGAGACGAAGAAGGCGATCGGGAGGATCGCGTTGAGCGCGTAGAAGAGCCACGTGCCGAGCGTGCGCCGCTCCTTCTCCGTTTCGCCGCCGCCCTTCCCGATCTTGTCGCCGAAGAACCGCCGCATCCAATCGTCGAAGCGCTGGTGCGGCAGCGTCGCCATGCCGGAGACGAGCATGAGCAGGATCGCCGCGAAGAACGGCGTCAGGGCGTACTGCGCGACCCCGGGGATGTGGCGCGGGTGCTCCCAGAACCAGGTGAACGCGAAGAAGAGCCCGTACAGGAAGACGATGCCCGCCGTCACTCCGAAGAAGTAGCGGTTGTACGTGCGCGCGAAGTCGGCGTGCAGCGCCTTCAGGTCCTCGAGGTAGCTCGCGCCGAGGAGCCCGGCGATCCGCTGGCGGGACTCGGCGCCGGGCGCGGCGACGTTCTCGGTCCCGCAGTAGGGGCAGACGACGAGGTCGGGCGTGCGCTCGACGCGCAGCGGGCTCTCGCAGGAGCGGCAGAGCGCGCCCTTCTCGCCGGTCTTCGGGGCGAAGAGCTCGAACAGGAAGCGCACGTCCGCGACGTACGCGTTCTTCCGGGTGAGGAAGGCGGCGCCGATGGTGAGGAGCGCCGACGGGAGCACGACGGCGAGCGCGAAGTTGTGGTCCTCCATCAGGAACTCGTTCACGATCTCGTCGCTGAAGAAGTCGTCGAGGTCCGAGAGGAAGACGCCGTACACGAACAGGGCGATCTGGAGGGCGAAGAGCGCGAAGGGCACCGCGCTCACCAGCTTGAATAGAGTCGGGCGCAGCCCGCCCGCGAAGAGCGCCGCGAGCTCGGCGAACAGCCTCTCGTTCGCGCGGCGGACCTCTGCGGCGAGGCGCACCGCCTCGAGGTGCGCGGGCCCGAGCGGGACCTGCGTCCCGCAGTAGGCGCACGAGGCGACGTCGGTCGCACCGAGGGGCACGCCGGCGCCGCACGACGGGCACAGCAGAAGCTCGACTCGGGCGCTCACGCGGGGCTCCTTCGCACGGCGGTCACCTCTCGGCCCCGTTGAAACCACGCGCCGGAGGGGGGTGTCAACCCCGCGCAAATTCGCTCTTGCCGCCGACCCCCATCCCGAAGACACTGGCGCAGCCGGTTGACCGGCGCACGGAGACTCGGAGAAGAGGTCGTGACGAAGGAAACCAAGAAGCCGCTCGTGAGCCTGATCCTCCTGTTCGTCGTGTCGATCGCGGCCGACCAGGGCACGAAGCAGTGGGCGTACCACGGCCTGCTCGACGACGGCTTCCACGCCGAGACCGACAAGTACGAGGTGTGCGGCGACGACGATCAGGAGCGCGCCCGCGCCCGCTTCGTGCGCCGGCACCAGGAGAACGTCACGGTGATCGACGGGATGTTCGAGCTGCGCTACGTCGAGAACTGCGCGAGCGCCTTCGGCCTTCTGGGGAACGCGCCCGAGTGGTTCCGCTTCCCGTTCTTCATCGTCGTGTCGATCTTCGCCGCGATCTTCATCCCGTACCTGTACCGCAAGACCCCGGCGAGCCAGCGGCTCATGCTGTACGCCATGCCGTTCGTGCTCGGCGGCGCCGTGGGGAACCTGCTCGATCGCCTGTTCTTCAGGTATGTCATCGATTTCGTGGATTGGTACGTCACCATCGACGGCGTGGAGCGCCACTGGCCGACGTTCAACGTCGCGGACGCGGCGATCGTCGTGGGGATCGGCCTCATGCTGCTCCAGCTCCTCCCGCGCAAGAAGCGCCCGGACGCCGCCCCCGCCACGCCATGAGGGTCGTCCTCGTCCACCCGGCCGGCTCGAACTGGGTCCCCGGCGAGAGGGACGTCACCACCGCCGCGAACCGCATGGCGCCGGTCGGGCTCGTGTCGATGGCCGCCTTCCTCGAGGAGCGCGGGCAGCAGGTGGCGGTCCACGACTGCCTGGGTCCGGGCGCGCCGCTCGGCCCGGACGCCAACGCGCGGCGGATCCTCGCGGCCTTTCCGCAGCTCGTCGGGTTCTCGACGACGACCTCCGCCTTCCACGACGCCGACGACATGGCGACCGCGATCAAGGCGGCGCGGCCCGAGGTGCGCACCGTCTTCGGCGGCGTGCACGTGTCGGCGATCGGGGCGCCGCTCCTCGAGCGGTTCCCGGCGATCGACGCCCTGTGCCTCGGCGAAGGGGAGGAGACGCTCGCCGAGCTCGCCGAGGGGAGGCCGCCCGCCGAGATCGCCGGGCTCGTGTGGCGCGACGGCGAGGAGGTCCGGACGAACCCGCCTCGGCCGCAGATCGAGGATCTCGACGCGCTGCCGTTCCCCGCGTACGGGATGCTGCGCGGCTTCCCGAACGGGTACCACCTCCCACCGTTCAGCTACGTGCGCGTGCCGGGCACGACGATGATCACGAGCCGCGGGTGCGTGTACCAGTGCTCCTACTGCGACAGGTCCGTGTTCCGGCGCGGCTTCCGCTCCAACTCGGCCGACTACATCTACGACCACATGCTGCACCTGGTCCGGCGGTTCGGCGTCCGCCACTTCAACGTGTACGACGATCTCTTCACCACGAACCGGAAGCGGATAACCGAGCTGTGCGAGCGGCTCGCCCGGGAGCCCCTCGGGGTGCGGTTCAACTGCGCCGTGCACGCGGGGCACGCGGACGACGATCTGCTGGCGATGCTGCGGAGCGCCGGCTGCCTCATGATCTCGGTCGGGATGGAGTCCGGGGACGCGGAGCTGCTCGCCCGGCACAAGGGCAGCGTCACCCTGGATCAGGTCCGCGAGACCGTGGCGCGGATCCAGGCGAATGGGATGCGCGCCAAGGGGCTGTTCATGATGGGGCTGCCCGGCGAGACGCCGGAGACGTTCCAGCGCACGAGCGACTTCATCCTCTCGCTCGGCCTCGACGACATGAACCTCTCCAAGTTCACGCCGTTCCCGGGCGCGCCGTGCTACGCGGGGATCCGCGACGAGGGCGCGTTCGACGAGGACTGGCGCCGGATGAACTGCCTGAACTTCGTGTTCGTGCCCAAGGGGTTCGCGTCGCGCGAGGAGATGGACGCGCTCTACAACACGCACGTCAAGCGGTTCTACATGGACCCCGAGTGGCGCAGGAAGTTCATGCGGCGCTTCTGGCAGCACCGGCACACGCTGCTCCACTTCATCCGGCACATGCCGTCGTTTCTGGCCGCGAAGAAGCACTTCGAGAACCGGAAGACGTGATCCGCGCGGCCGCTGGGGTGCGGAGGCCCCGCACGCCCCGCGAAGGCGAGGTGCCGAACAGGGGCGTTTTCCCCAATGGTTGTGCCCGGATCCGGGCCGTGCGCGGATCCGCGAATCCTGGCACTGGAATTGCTGCCTAGATCTCAATTGGTGACATTCAACCCCTCGTTCCCGGTGGGGCGATCTGCGCGGGAAAGAGGGCGGGCGTCGAGACGCCATCAGGAGGTACCGTCATGAAGAGGTTGATGCTCCTTTCCTTGGTCGCATCCCTGGCGACACTGGCCGTCGGAACGAGCGCGTCGGCCCAGACCCTCGCGACGAGGCCCTTGTTCGCGACCGTCGCCTGCAGGGGGAACACCGCCGCGTGCGTCAAGCTGGATCTCTACTCGAAGATCGCAGACACCGGCGGCGGCGTCGGCATGGCGAAGCCGTCGGCCGTCTCCGCGGCCAGCGCGACGTCTCGCGGCAACTCCGGCGCGGCCCGCATGGGCAAGGCGGCGGCCGGCGGGACCGAGAACAACCCGGCGATGGACGGCGGCCGCACGGTGCTGAAGACCCGCGCCCACTCCGACCGAGCGCTGAAGAAGGGCGTCGGGCTCGAGCGGAAGCAGGTTGTCCAGCAGGCCCGGCCCGGCCAGCGTTCGCGCGCGCGGCAGGTCCGCGGGGTAGCGCGCCACGGCGGCGACCCCACCATCAACAACCCGGACTCCTCGTCCCGCGCCCCGGCGCAGCGGGCGCGCGCCGTCGAGCGCGTCACGAGCCGCACGCGGCTGAACGCCAGCGGCAACAGGGCGCCGGACGCGGTCCGCTCGCGCGAGATCACGCGCCACCGGCCGACCGACTTCTAGGGCTGCCCGCGCTCAGTGGTTCGTGTCGAGGTCCCTGCCGAACTGCGACTTCACCCGTTTCGCGATGATGTTGAGCAGATCCGACGCGATGATCCCCCATCGCTCGATCCACCCGAGCGGATCCGCCTTCTCGAGGAGCACGGTCCGCTCGCGCCCCGAGAGGATCGAGATCCGCGTGCGCCCGTCCGGTCCGCGCGCCGTGAGCATCGCGCGCATCTCGTAGAGCGGCGTCACGCCCGCGGCGTGGGAGGGCTTCGCGCCGCCCGGCGGCACGATGAGCCCGAGCGGCCGCGACGCGATCCCGAGCGGGATGCGCATCCGCGACGACAGGAAGTCCGCGAGGTCGGTGGCGGCCTCGTCCGTGATGCACTGGTGCAGCGGCAGGTAGCGCGGGCAGCCGTCGGCGCGCAGCAGCATCACGAAGCTCGGCACCTTCCGGTCCGGCATGACGCCGTGGCCGACGAGGAGGCCGCGCAGGGAAGGGAACGGGATCGTGAGCTTGCGGCCGATGTAGACGACCTCGTCGCGGAACGAGACCAGGACCGGCACCCGGTTGGGCGCGCGCAGCCCGATGTCGAACTCGCCGAACCGGACCACGGCGCCCTGGCCCCTGTGCAGCGCGCGCGGCACCTTGCGCACGTAGCGCCACAGGAGATCGTACGCGGCCTCGCCGCGGCCGAGGAGCCGGCCGATGGGCGTGCGCGACAGGAGCCCCTCGGGCAGCTCGAGGATCGGCACCTGGCTGCGGGGATCGAGCCCCGGCGGCTCGGATGTCGTTCCTGTCACCATGGACGCGGATTCTACCCGATATCGCCCGAAACGAAGACCCCTGCGCAATCCGGGCGCGACCGTGTAGTGTCTCGGCATGCGTGACGCCCCGTTCCCGTCGACCCGCTACCTCGGCTCCAAGCGCAAGCTCCTGCCCGCGCTCGAGCCCGTGCTCCGCGCGCTCGCCCCCGACGCCGCGCTCGATCCGTTCTCGGGCACCGCCGCCGTCGCGCACCTGCTCAAGCGGCTCGGGGCGCGCGTCACGGCGGGCGACGCGCTCGAGGCGAACGCGGTCGCGGCGCGGGCGCTCGTCGTCAACCCGGGAGAGCGGCTCGGCGCCCTGGCCCTTCGGCTCGTCGAGGGGCTGCCGGACGCTTCGCCGTCGCCCGGCTTCGTAGAGCGGACGTTCGACGGCGTCTTCTTCGAGCGCGACGAGAACCGGTTCGTCGACCAGATCCTGCCGCGCGTCGACGCCCTTCCCGGGCACCTGCGGGATCTTGCGCTGTGGGCGCTCTTCCAGGCGTGCCTCGCGAAGCGGCCGTACAACCTGTTCCACCGGGCGAACCTCGCGATGCGCCGCCGCGACGTGGCGCGATCGTTCGGCAACAAGGCGACGTGGGACACGCCGTTCGCCGCGCTCTTCGCGCGCTTCGCGGCCGAGGGCGACGCGGCGGTGTTCGACTCGGAGCGGGCGTGCCGCGCGCTCGCCGCTGACGCCTCCGAGATCGATGCCGGCGGCTGCGATCTCGTGTACCTCGACCCGCCGTACGTCTCGGCGCGCGGGCAGGGGGTGGACTACCTCGATTACTACCACTTCCTCGAGGGGCTCTGCCGGCCCGGGACGTGGGGCGCGCGGATCCTCCGGCGCTACCGCCACCTGCCGCTCGCGGGGAGGGGCGAGAGCCCGTGGTCGGATCCGGCGCGGGTGGCCGCCGCGTTCGAGGGCGCGATCGCGCGGTTCTCGGCGGCGCGGCTCGTCGTGTCGTACCGCTCGGACGGGATCCCGGCGATCGACGAGATCGCGCGGTGGCTCGCGAAGGCTGGCAAGCGCGTCGAGGTGATCGACCTGGGGGAGTACACCTATGCTCTCAGCCGCAACCGTACCTCGCGGGAAATGATCCTGGTGGGAGAGTGAACGGACGAAGTGGACGGAATGGACGAAGTGGACGGGGAGAAAAAGAGAATGGCGCAGCCAATGGATCATGATCGATTTCAGGAGCTCTTGTGGAGCTTCGCCGCGCATCGCGTCATCACGGTCGCGGGGAGGACGGGGATGCTCGGCGCGCTCGCCGGCAAGAGGCTCGGCGCGGAGGCGCTCGCCGGGGAGCTCGGGCTCGCGCCGGGCCCGGTGACGAAGATGCTCGCCGCGCTCGCGGCGCTCGGCATCGCCGATCGCGGGGCGGACGGCGCCTTCGGGCTCGCGGCCGAGCTCGAGCCGCTGTTCGGATCGGGCGGCGCCGACTTCACCGCGTTCCTCGAGCACTCGCACGACATGTACACGGCGTGGGGCGCGAACCTCGAGCCGTGGGTGCGCGGCGCCGAGTGGTCCGGGAAGCGGCGGGACGCGGCCGGGATCGCGCGGTTCGGCGCGGCGATGCGCGCCATGGGCACGGCCGTCGCGGCCCGCGTGGCGGCGGCGGTCCATCTCGCGGCCTCGCGGCGCCTGATCGATCTCGGCGGCGGCGTGGGACAGTACGCGGAGGCGTTCTGCCGCGCGAACCCCGCGCTCTTCGCCGTGGTCGTCGACATCCCCGAGGTGGCGCGGCTCGGGCGCGAGCGGCTCGCGGGGAGCTCGCTCGAAACGCGCATCGCGTTCGAGGCTGGCGACTACATCGAGGGGCGCTCGGGCGGCGGGTTCGATCTCGCGCTGCTCGCGAACGTGCTCCACCAGGAGCCCGCGGATCGCGCCGCGGCGATGGTCGCGCGCGCCGCGTCCGAGCTCGTGCCGGGAGGCCGGCTGCTGATCGTCGACTTCACGCTCGAGGGCGGGCCCGCGGCGATCCCGGTGGGCGCGCTGTTCGCCATCAACATGCGATCGCGCGGCGACACGTACCCGGAGACCGCGCTGCGCGGCTTCGCGGCGGCCGCCGGGCTCGAGCGGTTCTCGCGGGCCGACGTCGGTCGCCACCGCGCCGTGTGGAGCGCGTTCAAACCGGAGTGAGGCCGGAGGCCTTCTCGCCGATACTTGCCATTTGTCCTACATGTAGTATAGTAGAATACATGAGGTCGCCCGCCCGGCTCGTTCGCTCGCTCCTTCCCCTCGCCGCGCTCTGCGCGCCGCTCGTCGCGCTCGCCGATCCGGCGCCGTCCTCGACGCCCGCCCTCCCCGCCGAGGATCCGCCCGGCTCGGAGCTCACCGCCCGCGGCCGGGACGTGCGCGGAGTGTACGTGCCGTACCGCAAGGTCGAGCGCGCGAAGCCCGAGGCGCTCGCGAAGTGGGTCGAATCGCTCGGCGCGGACGCGGCGATTATCGACGTGAAGGACGATCGGGGCCGGGTCACCTTCTCGCGCGACCTCGACCGCGCCAGGGGCCCGATGCACGGCGGCGTGAAGGACATGGCCGCGGTCGTCCGCGCCCTGCACGCCCGCGGGATATACGCGATCGGCCGGCTCGTGTGCTTCAAGGACCAGGCGCTCGCGCTCTCGAACCCCGCTACCGCGCTGCGCCACCGGAAGACCAAGGCTTTGTGGCGCGATCGGGGCGGCCTCGCGTGGGTGGATCCGCACTCGCCCATCGCGCGGGAGCACATCGTGGCCGTGGCGCGCGCGGCCGAGGCGCTCGGGTTCGACGAGATCCAGCTCGACTACATCCGCTTCCCGGTGGAGCCCGGCGCGCGGCAGGCGACGTTCCCCAGCCGGGTCGGGGCGCCGGCGCGCCACGCGGTGATCGCCGAGACGCTCGAGGCGGTGGACCGCGCGATTCACCTCCCGCTGTCGATCGACGTGTTCGGGCTCACCGCGTACCACCCGGGCGACGCGGACGGCCTCGGCCAGTCGCTCGAGCACCTCGCGCCGCACGTCGACGCGATCACCCCGATGGTCTACCTCGCCAACTGGCCGCGGCGGTACTGGGAGAACCCGGATCCGCAGACGACCCACGGGCTCGTCGAGGGCGCGGTGCGCGAGATCCGCGAGCGGCTCGGCGACGGGATCGCGGTGCGGCCGCTCCTCCAGGCGTTCCGGTGGCGTGCCAAGCTGTTCTCGGGCGCGTTCATCGCGGATCAGATCCGCGCCTCGCAGGAGGGCGGATCGTCGGGTTACCTGTTCTGGAACCAGGGCGGCAACTACGGGATCGTGCAGACCACGTGGCGCCGGCTCGACGCCGCCGCGCCGAAATCCGATCTCGACCTCCTCGCGCGGGAGTAGGGGCGGACCTACGTGTCCGCCCTCGTCCGCCCGTGTCCGCCCGTGTCCTTTCGTTTGCCCGCACCGGGGGCGAACACATAGGTTCGCCCCTACAACGTGATCGACGCGACTGGTGGCGGGCGAACACGTGGGTTCGCCCCTGATATGGACCGACCGATCAATTGAAATCGTTTCCGGCGTCGGCCGACCTCTGATTCGGGAGCTGAAGGCGGCAGACGAGGGTGGCTGCTTCGACGACGAATCACTCTGATATGCGCGGGTTGCGCACGTTGCCGTGCACAGAGCCGCATGACTGTTCTCCGTCGGGCTGGAGCGCCGTCTACTGTCGCGGGTCCGGAAGGGCGAGCCTCCCTGTCGCATAGGGGCGCCGCGCTTTCGCCTTGTCGTGCCTCGCCTCATCTGCCGTCCTCAGCCTCCGAATCTCCTCGTTGCGATCAGGCCGCTTCGCTATGGCGCAGCACCGCCCAGATGAATCCGACGAGCTCGCGCGCGACGGCCACCACGGCGACGTTGTGCGGTTTCTTGTAGCCCTCCTTGAGCTTGAAGTACCGACTGTGCAGCCTCTCCTGCGCGCGGTCCGCGATCGCGAGCACTCGGGCCGGCTGCCCCTCCCGCCGCTTGCGCATGGTGAGGTTCACCGACGGCCGGTGTCGGTAGTGCTGTGCCGCTTCTACGAGGGTCCGGCGCACGTGCGTGTTCCCGGCCTTCGTGATGCTCCCGCGCCGCACGCGGCTCGAGCTCGTGTGCTCGCTCGGGGTCATCCCGAGAAACGACATTAGCTCGCGCGGGCTCGTGAAGCGCCGGAAGTCGTGCAGCTCCGCGAGGAGCATCATCGCCGTCAGCGTCTCGACACCGCGGAGGCAGCGCAGCCAGCCCACCTGCTCGCGGTAACGCTCGCTCTGCGCGACCTCCGCGATCTGCTCGTCGATGCGCTTCAGCCTCTCCTCGACCTGCTCCAGCACGAGCACGTAGCCTTCGAAGACGCGCTGCGAAATCTCGTCTCCGAAGCGGACCTGCTTGAGCCAGTTGCGGTGGCGCATCGACCAGTTCTTTCCCTCGCGGAAAACGAAACCGTGGCGGAGCAGCATCTTCCCGAGCCTGTGCCGCGCCCGCATCTGGTCCTGCTTCGTGTCCTCGCGAGCCCGAGTGAGATCACGGACCGACTCGTCCTCCGGAGCCGGCGGATGCACCTCGGTGAGGAGACCGGCCTGGAGCAGCTCGGCGAGTTTTCGCGCATCACGGCGGTCCGTCTTCACATGCTCGCCCGGCTTCACCGGAATGAGCGACGGCGCTACGACCACGCAATCGATCCCCTGCTCGCACATCTGCCGCTGCAGCGCGTACCCGCACGGCCCCGCCTCGTACGCGGCCTTCACCGTGCCTTTCGTCCTCTCTGTCAGCTTCTTGATCAGCCTCGTGACCGCACGCGGCTCGTTGGCGAGCTGCCACTCCGCCTCGGGCTCGCGTCTGCCGCGCGCGGCGACGGCCACGTTGATGGCTGCTTTGTGGACGTCCATCCCGACGAAAATGGTATTCTGATTTGCGGACACGACCGGCTCCTTTCGCATGTAGCTCTGGGCTACGTGGTTTCCGCTTCGCAGCCTAACCTACGAAAGCTGCGAAACGGGCCGGTCGGTCCATTCTGTCTACAGCAGGCGGGTCCAGAGCGGGATCGTGGCGATCCCGGCGACTGCGATCACGAACAGCGCGGTGCAGGCGATCGGGTGGCGCTCGACGAGGCGAGTGAACTCGGTGCTCAACCGCTTGGTGAACGTGACGTGGCACTGGATCGGGACGCGGCCGTCGGCCCTCGCGTCGAGCCTGTCGATCATCTCCCTTGCGGACTGGTAGCGCTTCGTCCGATCCTTCTCCATTCCCTTCTTCAGGTACCAGCGCAGATCCATCGGTACGATCGGCTGGTGCGGGCTCGCCTTGATCTTCGTGATCTGCAGCGGCTGGCTCACGACGCCCGCGAGCACGTCGTCCAGCGCGTCGCGCCCCTCGAGGTAGTGAGTGAGGCACAGGAGCTCGTGGAGCAGCACCGTGAGCGAGTAGACGTCGCTGCGCTCGTCGACCGGCTCGCCGCGCGCCTGCTCGGGCGACATGTAGATCGGGGTGCCGATGATCGCGCCGATCTGCGTGCGGGCGAACCTGGACGTGTCGCCGGACTTCTGCACCACGCGCTCGACGGTGGTGTCGTCCAGCCCAACGCCCTCGCCGCGGATCGACTTCGCGATCCCCCAGTCCATGAGGAGCACCTCGCCGAACCGGCCGATCATGACGTTCGCGGGCTTCAGGTCCCGGTGCACGATCCCGCGGGAGTGGGCGAACGCGACCGCCTCGAGCAGGCCGCGGAAGATCTGCACGCGCCGCTCGAAGCCGTACTCGCGGTGCGCCTCGGCGTCCCCGGCCTTCAGCCGCGCGATGATCGACTCGAGCGTCTCGCCGTCCACGTACTTCATCACGAAGTAGTAATCGCCGGCCTCGTCGACGCCGACGTCGTGGATCGGGACGACGTTCGGGTGCTCGAGCGAGCCGACGGTCCGGATCTCCTCCACGAACCGCGCGACCATCTCGTCGCACCTGGCCTCGGCGCGGATCTTCTTGACCGCCACGGTGCGGCCGATGTCGTGATCCATGGCCGCGGTCACCTCGCCTGCGCCGCCCTCGCCGAGCGCGCGCAACGGCTCGAAGCGGCTGCGCGCCTCGTGCACGAGCGTCGGCCGCTCGCCGGAGATCTCCACCCTGGGCAGTACGGTGGTCCGGACACCGCCGGCGATCGAGACCGCGGCGCCGGAGGTCGAGAGGACCGTGCGGGCGGGATCCGTCGCGGCGACGGTCCTCGCGTTCGTGTCGACGCCGACGGCCTTCGCGTGCGCGCCGAGACTAACGGTCTTCACGTGCAGATCGACCGTGCGCCTCAGCAGAGCGGGTGGCTTTTGCGGCGCCGGCGACAAGGGCTTCGGCGGGCCGTGCCCGAGAGCGGTGCGCGCGGCGCCCGGTACCTGCGGCGGCGGCTTGAGCGGGCTCGGTCGTGGTGGTTTCTCGTCGGCCATCGGATCCTCCGAGAGTTCGAGTGAACTCCGGAATGATAGAGCACAGCGAGGCGAATGGACAGAAGGGACCCCTCTGGACATCGCCCGCCCGAGCCGATAGTCTTCGGCCACTGTCACCTCAGAAAACGGCGCCGCTAGGGCCCGAGCGAGGAGTTCCCCGATGGCCAACGAGTACAAGCCGTACGTCGATCCCAAGGAGACCCTGAAGGAGCTGACGCTGCCGCCCTTGATCCTCGGCGCGATCATGGCGGTCGTGCTCGGCGCGGCGAACGTCTACCTCGGCCTCAAGGCGGGCATGACCGTGGCCGCGACGTTCCCGGCGGCCGTGCTCTCCATGGCCGTGCTCAAGCTCTTCAAGGGCAACATCCTCGAGGAGAACATCGCGCGTACCACGGGCGCGGTCGGCGAGGCGCTCGCGGCCGGCGCGATCTTCACGGTGCCGGCGTTCATCCTCGTCGGCGCCTGGGGCGACATCGAGCTGTTCTCGAAGGAGTGGCTGCTCGCGACGGCGCTCCTGCTCGTCGGCGGCATCCTGGGCGTGCTCCTCATGATCCTCCTGCGCCGCACGTTCATGGAGGACGCGTCGCTGCCGTTCCCGGAGAGCCTCGCCTGCACCGAGATCGTGAAGGCCGGCCAAGGCGGCCAGTCCGGCGCGGGCGCCGTGTTCGCGGCCATGGGTGTCGCCGGGCTCGTCGAGTTCTTCAAGAACGGCGCCGGCGTGCCGGTCATCGGCGGCCACTACAAGGGCGCGTTCAAGCTCGGCGAGGAGTCGAACGGGGCGTTCCCGTTCTTCACCCCCGAGCCGTCGCCCGCGTTCCTCGCGGTCGGCTACATCATCGGGCCCAAGTACGGCGCCATCGCGGCCGCGGGCGGCATCTTCGGCTGGCTGTTCCTCACGCCGGTCATCCTGTTCATGATGGCCCAGTCGGACACCGCCTTCGCGACGGCCATCAACGGCCTGATCGCGGACGGCAACACCGACGCCCTGTTCGGGGGCGAGGGCGCCTTCCCGGGGCTCAAGGCGATCTACGCCAGCAACGTCAAGATGATCGCGATAGGCGCGATGATCGTCGGCGCGTTCTTCACGCTCTTCAAGATGCGCTCCAACCTCAAGGCCGGCATCGGCCGATCGCTCAAGGCGATCAGCGGCGGCGGCGGCGGCGCGGCGGGTGTCGAGGTGCTGCGCACGGACAAGGACATCAACGTCAAGTTCGTGTTCCTCGCGATCGTGCTCATGCTGCTCGCCATGCTCGGCCTGTACACGATCCTGTGCAGCTCGTTCACGGTGTCGCTCGTCGTCACCGTCGTCATGGCGATCATGTCGTTCCTGTTCGCGGCCGTCGCCGGCTTCCTCGTCTCGATCATCGGCTCGTCGTCGAACCCGATCTCCGGGCTCACCCTGTCGACGCTGCTGATCGCGGCCGGCCTGCTCGTGCTGCTTGGCATGGGCGGCCAGTACGAGGCGGACGGCAAGACGATGAGCGCGACGATGAGCGCGGGCGTGCTCGCGGTGCTCGGCGTCGCGACCGTGGTGTGCTGCGTGGCCGGCGTGGCCGGCGACATGGCCCAGGACTGGAAGGTCGGCTACCTGCTCGGCGGCACGCCGTGGCGGATGGAGGTCGGCGGCTTCATCGGCGTGATCGCGGCCGCGCTCTTCCTCGTGAGCGTCATCACGCTGCTGCACCAGGCCGAGATGAAGTCGGACTTCGAGAAGGGGCTGAAGGGCGCCCAGTTCGACCAGGGCAAGATCGCCCTGATCTCTGGCATCGTGGGGGAGGAGGCCGGGAAGCCCGCCGGCCTGAGCGAGTCGACGCGCGCGGCGCTGAAGGAGAAGGGGTTCAGCGAGGCGGAGATCGCGACCATCGGCGAGCGGGCGGCCAAGGCGCGCGGCATAGGCGGCGACGGCCTGTCGGCGCCGCAGGCCGGCCTCATGGCGACGACCTCCCAGGGGATCATCTCGGGCCAGCTGCCCTGGGAGCTGATCCTCATCGGGATGATGTTCGCGTTCGGCCTGATCTTCGTCGGCGTGCCGAGCCCGATGCTCGTCGCGGTCGGCATGTACCTGCCGTTCCAGACCACGACCGCGATCTTCACGGGCGGCGTCATCGCCTGGATCGGAGCCAAGATCGCGAAGAAGCTGGGCGCCAAGGACGAGAAGGAGATCGAGGCGGTGAACAACCAGGGGCTGCTCGTCGCGTCCGGCTTCGTGGCCGGCGAGGCGCTCATGGGGATCATCCTCGCCGTGCTGGTGACGGCCAACATCAAGATCGTCTCCGATCCGCCGGCCTGGTTCGGCATGAAGTGGCTGGGCGGCGTCCTGATCGCGGCGCTCGCCTTCTACCTCATCAAGGGCTCGATGAAGGGCCTCAAGACGAGCAAGTAGCGGGGCTTCCCCTTTGGGCGAGAACTACCTCGACCGCGTGCCCAGGAGAAACGTCGACTTCGAGGAGGGCGAGGGCGGGCGGCTCGTCCTCCTGCGCCCCAAGTTCATGACCGGGCCGTTCGCGCGGTGGCTGCAGCCGAGGCTCCCCAGGAAGTTCTTCCGCGTGAAGCTCGACGACGTCGGCACGCTCGTGTGGCGCTCGATCGACGGCGCGCGCACGGTGGGTGACATCGCGGAGATCCTGTTCGCCGAGTTCGGCGAGCGCGTCGAGCCGCGGCACGAGCGGTGCTCGAAGTTCGTCCACTCGCTCCACCAGGGCGCGATGATCGCGTTCGTGGAACCCGGCGACGGCGCGGCCGGGGGGGCTTGAGATGGAGCCCCGCGAGCGCAGGGCGCAGATCCTCGGCCACGCGGCGCGGCTGTTCGGCGACAAGGGCTACTACGACACGTCGATCGCGGACATCATCGCCGCGGCGGGCGTCGCGCGCGGCACGTTCTACCTGTACTTCGAGAGCAAGCGCGGGATCTTCGAGGAGCTCCTCTCCGGCCTGCTCGCGGAGCTCCACGACAGGATCCGGACGGTCGAGACCGACGCCGGATCGCCGTCCGCGCGCGCGCAGCTCATCGACAACATCGCCCGCGTGATCCGGCTGTTCGCCGACGAGCGGCACATGCTCGCGATCCTCCTCAAGGGCGCGGCCGGCGTCGACAAGGAGTTCGACGCCAAGCTGGACGAGTTCTACGCGGAGATCACCGAGCTGATGGAGAGCTCGCTCACGGTCGGGCAGGAGATGGGGATCGTCCGGCCCTGCGACACGCGCATCGCCGCGGTCGTGGCGCTCGGCGTCTTCAAGGAGGTGCTCCGCTACCTCCTCGAGAACGAGGAGCGCGCGGCCGACGATCCGGCGAAGCTCGCGGCGGAGGTGCTCGACATCTTCTCGAGGGGCGTGCTGATGGACGGCGTGTCCATCCCCTGAGCCCGGACGACGGCACTTTACAAAGCCCGCCGGCACGCTACGATGATCGCCACCCGAGAGGTCCGACCGAGGAGGCGCCTGTGACACCCAACGACATCAAGACGGCACTCACCTTCGACGACGTGCTCCTCAGGCCGAGCTACAGCGAGGTGCTGCCGACCGAGGTCGACGTCACGACGCGGCTCACCCGGTCGCTCCGGCTGAACATCCCGCTCATGAGCGCCGCGATGGACACCGTGACCGGGGCCGACATGGCGATCGCGATGGCGCGCGCCGGCGGCATCGGAATCGTGCACAAGAACATGAGCCCGGAGGACCAGGCCGCGCAGGTCCACAAGGTCAAGAAGTCGGAGAGCGGCATGATCGTCGATCCGGTCACGGTGGGGCCGGGGCAGGCGCTCTCCGAGGCGCTCGAGGAGATGCACCGCTACGACATCTCCGGGCTGCCGGTCGTCGAGCCGGGCACGGGCAAGCTCGTCGGCATCATCACGCACCGCGACGTGCGGTTCGAGACCAACCTCTCGCTCAAGGTGGCGCAGCTCATGACGAAGGAGCTCATCACCGCGCGGGAGGGGATCGCGCCCGAGGAGTGCAAGCGGCTGCTCCACAAGCACCGCATCGAGAAGCTGCTCGTCGTCGACGAGAAGAACAACCTCATCGGCCTCATCACGATCAAGGACCTGCAGCGCGCCGTGCAGAACCCGAACGCGGTCAAGGACGGCAAGGAACGGCTCCTCGTGGGCGCGGCGATAGGCGTCGTCGAGGAGGACCGCCAGCGGCGCGCCGCGGCGCTCGTCGAGGCGGGCGTGGACGTGCTCGTGATGGACACGGCGCACGGCCACACGAAGTCCTTCCTCGAGGCGCTCCGGCGCACGAAGAGGGAGCACCCGGAGGTCCAGATCATCGCGGGCAACATCGCCACGGCCGAGGCCTGCCGCGCGCTCGTCGACGCGGGCGCGGACGGCGTCAAGGTGGGCATCGGGCCCGGCTCGATCTGCACGACGCGCGTCGTCGCCGGCGTCGGCGTGCCGCAGGTGAGCGCGATCATGGAGTGCGTCGACGAGGCCCGGAAGGCGGACGTGCCGGTGATCGCGGACGGCGGCATCAAGTTCTCGGGCGACGTCGTCAAGGCGATCGCCGCGGGCGCGGAGTCGGTGATGCTCGGCAGCATGTTCGCGGGCACGGACGAGGCGCCCGGGGACATCGTCTTCTACCAGGGCCGCAGCTTCAAGGTCTACCGCGGCATGGGCTCCATCGGCGCCATGCGCGCCGGCTCGAAGGACCGCTACTTCCAGTCGGGCTCCGCCAACAACAAGCTCGTGCCCGAGGGGATCGAGGGGCGGGTGCCCTACCGCGGGCCGGTCTCGAACATCCTCTACCAGCTCGTCGGCGGGCTGCGCTCCGGCATGGGCTACACGGGCTCGCCGGACATCCCGACGCTGATCACGCGGCGCACGAGCTTCGTCCGCTCCACGCCCCAGGGGCTGCGGGAGAGCCACGTCCACGACGTGATCATCACCGAGGAGTCCCCGAACTACTGGCGCGAGCCGTGATCGCGATTCCCATGCTCGCCGATCCCCGGCTTGCCTCCTCGCTCCCTCCTCGACGTACGCGGGAGTACGCCTGCGTCGGTCGCTGCGGGGGCGCTCGGGGCTCGACGAACCTGGGAACCGCGTTCCTTCGTTGTTGCATTCCCACCTTGATCCTCGTCCTCGCGGCGTGCGGCGGCGCGCAGAAGAAGCCGGCGGAGCCGCGCGGGGCGCTCCGGTTCGACGTCGCGCCGAAGGAGGCGATCGTCGAGGTGGACGAGACGCGGCTCGGACCCGCGTCGATGCTCATGAAGCAGGGGCTCCTGCTCAAGGTGGGCCAGCACCGCGTCGTCGTGTCGCTCGAGGACTGCTTCCCGGAGTATCGGCTCGTCGACGTCCGCGAAGGCGAGGTCGTCACGCTGAAGATCGAGCTCACCCCCACGCCGAAGTGATCAGAGCGGCCAGGGGAGGAACGCGCAGTCCTGGGGGGACTCGCACAGGCCTTCCGTGGCGTCGGGCGCGCACTCCATCGAGCACGACCCCGCGGACTCGCCCCACTCCTCGGCGCACCAGGAGTAGCCGGTGCAGTAGCCGTTGCCGGCGACCGCCTCGCACACGTCGTCCCAGTTGCACTCCCAGTAGCCGTCCGAGTCGATCGGCCAGTCGAGGAAGATGCAGTCGATGTGGCTGTCGCACGGCAGGGGATCCGAGGCGGGCGTGCAGTCCTGCGGGCACGAGCTCAGCGACTCGCCCGCCGCCTCCGCGCAGTCGCCGTCGCCGCACGGCGAGCTGCCGGTCTCCTCCACCGCGACGCACTCGCCGTCGTCCAGCGGGCCGGTGGAGACGCAGCTCCAGTGCCCGTAGCTGTCCGCGTCGGAGTCCGTGTCGGAGTCCGTGTCGGAATCGGAGTCCGTGTCGGAATCGGAGTCCGTGTCGGAGTCCGTGTCGGAGTCCGTGTCGGAATCGGAGTCCGTGTCGGAATCGGAGTCCGTGTCGGAGTCCGTGTCGGAATCGGAGTCCGCGTCGGAATCGGAGTCCGTGCCGCCGTCGCCCGGGAACCCTCCGGGGCTGTTGCCCGAGCACGCGGCGAGGCCCGCCGCCAGAAGAAGCCAGATCACCTTCGCCATGACACGCTCCTGCCGTTTCCGGGCGTTCGCCCGATCGAGGCCCGAAGGATACCACGTCCTCGGGAATCCGTCCGCATCGCGGCGCTTGACCCTCGGTGCGCGGGGCTCGTAGACTGCCCCCGATGAACGACACGCAGCGGGCGATGGTCAAGAGGTGGGCGTGGGGACTCGGCGCGCTCGCGGTGTTCCTGTTCCTGGCGTGGCAGCTCCAGGGCCTCGCGATACTCCTGTTCCTCACGTTCATCGTCGCCTACATCCTGAACCCGATCGTCACGCGGCTCGCGAAGCTCCGGTTCCTGAACCGCGCCTCCGCCACGATCCTGCTGCTCGTCGGCCTCGCCCTCGTCCTCGCCACGCTCCTGTTCTTCATCATCCCGGACGTGATCGCGGAGTTCGCCGCGTTCGTGAAGCGCCTGCCGGAGCTCACCTCGAAGCTCGAGGCGACGGTGATCCCGTGGGTGGAGGACAACTTCCAGGTGACCGTGCCGCGCACCTGGAGCGCGGCGTTCGACCAGGTCAAGGCGAGCGTCGATCAGGGCGAGAAGGGGCTCTTCGCGCCGGCCGCGGAGCTCGCCAGGACGCTGTTCGGCTCCACGTTCCAGGCGCTGTTCACGATCGTCGGCACGCTGATGTTCCCGGTCTTCGTGTTCTTCCTCACCAAGGACTTCCCGAGGATCGTGAGCGCGGTAGACGGGATGATCCCGGTGCGGTACAGGCCGCAGATCCGCCGCATCGCCGTCGAGGTCGACAAGAGCCTCTCCGCGTTCCTGCACGGCCAGTTCACGGTGATGATCATCCTCGGCACGCTCTACTCGATCGGCTACTCGATCGTCGGCATCCCGGTCGCGATCGGGATCGGCCTGCTCACCGGCCTGCTCTGCTTCATCCCGTACGCGGGCGCCGCGACCGGCTTCGTCCTCGCGCTCGTCCTCGCGATCCTCTCGATGGAGGGGCCGTACACGATCCTGGGCGTGGCGATCGTCTTCGCCTCGGTGCAGATCCTCGACTCGGTCCTCATCACGCCGCGCATCCTGGGCGGCAAGCTCGGCCTCCGCCCGCTGTGGATCATCGTCGCCCTCATGGCCGGCGGCGAGCTGTTCGGCTTCCTCGGGATCCTCCTCGCCGTCCCGATGCTCGCGGCGATGAAGGTCGTCGTCGCGCACACGGTCGAGTTCTACCGCGCGAGCGATGTCTACAAGGGCGGGGCGGAGGCCGGCGGCGGAGATTCATCGGCGGGGACATGAGCCGGAACGACGTGCGCGCGCTCTCGCCGTGGCGCTGGCCGGTGGGCGTCCTCCTCGGGAGCTCCGCCGCGGCGTTCTTCGGCGGGGCCGCCGCCGCCTCGATCGCGCCCGCCGGCGACCGTCTCGCCGCGCTCCTTATCGGCGCGGGCCTCGTGGCCCCGCTCGGCTTCGCCGTGAGCGCCGCGTCGGTCGGCGGGATCGCGCTCCTCTGCGCCGCGGATCCGGCGGCCCGAGTGCGCGCGCTCTTCTCGACTTGGCGCGCGAGCCCGGACGTCGCGGCGCTCTTCGGATCCAGGGCGATCGCGTTCGGGATCGCGGCGATCGCGTGGCTCACGCTCGCGGCGCACGCGGTGCGGATCGGGCGGCAGGCGTTCCACCACATGGGGCTCGCGGCGATGCTCGTCACGGGCGCCCTGCTCGCTGCGGCGGCGGTGCTGTGGCTCCTCGCCTCGGCCGCGGCCAGGGCAGCGGCGCGCGTGACCGCCCGGCGCGTCCGCCCCAAGCTGCTCGCGGCGGCCGCCCCGCTCGCGCTGCTGGTCGCCCCGGCGCTCCTCGTCGCCCTGTACGCCGCGGCGCCGCTCGCCGGCACGGGCGCGCTCGGCTACCTCGGGCTCCTGAAGCGCGAGGAGCTCGACCTCGCGTTCCTCTGGCCGCTCGGCGCGGCGGCGCTCCTGGCGGCGCTCGGCTTCGCGCTCACGTCGAGGCGGGCCGCGCCGGCGCTCGCCGTCCTCCTGTTCGCGTCGTTCGGCGCGTCGGCCGCGGGCGCGATCGCGGCGGGGCGCGGCGATTCGGGGGGCGCGCTCCTGGCCTCCGTCGAGGCGGGGGGCGGCCTCGCGTCGGCGTCGCTCGGCCTCCTGCGGCGGATCTCGGACCGGGATCGGGACGGCGCCTCGGCGCTGTTCGGCGGCGGCGACTGCGACGACTCGGATCCGCGGATCTCGCCCGCGGCGATCGACGCGCCGGGCAACGGCGTCGACGAGGACTGCTCGGGCTCGGACGCGAAACGGCCCGCCCCGAGCGCCGAGATCCCCGCGGCCGCGGCCGGCGCCACGGCGCGCCCGGCGCGTTGGGACGGGATGTCGATGGTGCTCCTGACGGTCGACGCGCTGCGCGCGGACATCCCGTACTCCGGGTACCCGCGCCCCGTCACCCCGAGCATCGACGCGCTCGCGCGCCGCGGCGTCGCCTTCGAGAACGCCTACGCGCTGTCGTCGTTCACGGGTCGCGCCGTGGGCCCCATGCTCATCGGGCGCTACCCGTCCGAGGCGTTCTGCGACACCGGGCATTTCACCCGCTACGCCGCGCAGAACGAGACGCTCGCCGAGGCGCTGCAAGCCGCCGGGCTCCGGACCGCCGGCGTGCACGGGCACTTCTACTTCGACAGGTCCGGGCTCGAGCAGGGGTTCGACATGTGGACGGTCGTCAACCCGCCGGGCGGCGAGAACGCGGACCAGAAGACGACGAGCGTGGAGATCGCGGACGAGGCGATCGCGCTTCTCGGGGACGCCGCGTTCACGAAGGGCCGCTTCTTCCTCTGGGCGCACTTCATGGACCCGCACAAGGAGTACCTCGAGCACGCGGGGTTCTCGGTCTACGGATCGAAGTCGCGAGACCGGTATGACGGCGAGGTCGCGTTCACCGACTTCCACCTCGGCCGCGTCGTCGACGCGATCGAGAAGGGCGGGCTCGGCGGCCGCACCGCGATCGTCGTCACCGCGGATCACGGCGAGGCGTTCCAGGAGCACGACGTCCTCTTCCACGGCCGCCGCCTGTGGGAGGAGATCGTGCGCGTGCCGTGGATCGTCGTGGCGTCCGAGCTCGCGCCGGGCCGCGTGCAGGCGCGCGTCTCGCAGGTCGATCTCGCCGCCACGCTCTGCGATCTGCTCGGCGTGGCGAAGCCGTCGCAGAGCCGCGGCAGCTCGCTCGTGCCGTACATGACGGGCGGCGCGGGCGGCGATCGCCGCGTCTACCTCGACCAGCCGCTCGGGCCGTACATGCCCGAGGCGCACGCCGTGATCGACGGCGGCTTCAAGCTCATCCACACGGCCGTGGGCAACAGGTACGAGCTGTACGATCTCGGCGCGGACCCCGGCGAGAAGACGGATCTCTCGACCTCGCGGCCCGACGAGCTCGCGCGCATGAAGGCGGTCTACGAGGAGCTCCGCGGCGGCCTCGAGCGGAACGCCGACGTCTACCGGCCGTAGCGGATCCCCGACAAGAAGAATAGTGGAGGCGCAGGGAGTCGAACCCTGGTCCGAATGCGCTCCACACCGGCCTCTACAATCTTATTCCGTCTTTTGTTTAGCCTCGCCGACCTCCGACGGACAGGATGTCGTCGCGGCGAGCTCGCGTGTTTTTGACTGTCAGCGCCACGAGCAGACGCGGACAGCGATCCCGTTGAAATTATGCCCTTCCGAGTGCACGGGCACTCCTCGGTCGGACATCCGGCGCCTAAGCAGCCAGAGCGTAGCTGTTGTTGTTGGCAGCTGTCGTTTCCCGCCGTTTTGACGCGGTGACAGGAACCCGCGGATTGCAGCCGGTGCTTCAATAGCACCCGTCGAAACCGTTACGCCCCCATTGTCAAAGAGCCGACGCGCCGTCTCGGGCGCGCTGGGAATATAAGGCCGCGCGGCCCGGGGCGATAGGGGGGGCGTGAATTTCTCCGTCCGCTCGTCCTCGGGCGCGGGATGTGCCATGGTGTTCCCAGGGTCGAGCGGGAGCGGGAGGCAGGCATGGGCGCCGTCGAGAGAGAGACGATCCACTTCGTGCAGGCGTTCGTCGCCGGGCGCGGCGACGCGCTGGCGGCCGAGCCGCCCATCGGCTGCAAGTCCGCCGGCGAGGCGTGCCGCAAGGCCGCGCGGCTCTCCTCGACCCGGCTCGGCGTGGTCGCCTTCTCGGTGTCGGCCGACACCGCGCTCGGCGAGTACGACGAGAAGCCGACGATCCTGTTCAAGGCCGGCCGCCTCCCCGCGCCCTTCGACGAGTAGGGCCGGAGCACGATCGCGATGACGGCTCAACTGAGGAAGAACGAGATGAATACGCTCCGGACGCTCCTGCTGCGCATCGAGCGGAGGTTTCCATGAAGATCGAGCAGGTTCCGTTCACGACCATCGATTGGAGTCAGGTGCCGAAGGTCGAGCACCCCGGCGAGCGGGGCACCTCGCACCGGAGGAGCTTCGAGATGGGCAACATCCGCGTGCGGATGGTGGAGTACGGCCCCGGCTGCAGCTGCCAGGTGGCCGATGGCGCCGCTCCCCACCGCTCGGTCACGGAGAAGGGCGCGACGCTGTTCGTGGTGGATTGACTTCGGTGGGGTTCTTTGGGCTGTGATATCGTCCGCGACGAGGTGGAAACATCGTGACAACGACTCTCGGGAGCGACGGCAACATGCTGCGGATGGCGCTGTGGGCGATCCTGTTGATCTCCGCGGGCTGCGCCGCTCCCCGCAACCACGTCGTCCCGCCCGGCGCAGCGGTGGTTCCGCTGAAGGATGCCGCGGATCGCTTCGGCTACCGGGCCGAGCGGGAGCGGTTGCTCGTGCTGCTCGAGGACGCGCGGGAGCCGGGAGAGCAGGCTCGGCTCACCATGGAGCTCGCCGACCTGGCCGAGCGCACCCGGGGCGAGGCACTGGCGCGCGGGGCCGAGCTCGAGAAGAGCCACGACCATGCGGCGCGCGCCGAGCGGGACGAGTTCGGACGCCTGGCGCAGCGCCTTCAGGACGACGAGCTCAAGCAGCTCGAGCGGATCGCCCGCGACTTCGGGGAAGAGCCGCGCCGCGACGAGGCGCTGTACCGCCTGGCGTTCGCCCTGCTCGACCGGGACAGCCCGGACGTGGCGCTGCAGCACGCGCGCACCCTTTTCGCCGTGTACCCGACGAGCCCCTACGTGGCCCACGCCTACCTGGCGTTCGCCGACCACTTCTTCGAGAAGGAGAATATCGATCAGGCCATCAAGCTGTACGAGAAGGTGATCGCGTTCGATAACCCGGAAGCCACGCCCAGGGCCCATTTCCAGCTGGGGAAGTGCAGTATCGCCAAGGGCGAGCACGCGAAGGCGCTGCAGTCGTTCGTCGACGCGGCGAACGCCGGGCAAGGCTTAAGCGGCGCGGCCGGGGCGGCGGTGCGCGACGAGGCGCTCGCCGAGCTGGTCCAGGCGTACGCCGTCGCGGGCGCCCCGGAAAAGGCGCTCGCGTTCTTCGAACGGGTAGGCGAGGACCGGATCGACGACATGCTCGAACGGCTGGGCGCCGCGTACTTCGACGACGGCCGCTTCCGCGAATCGATCGTGATCAACCGCCAGGTCTCGGACCGGGTCGAGTGCTCGCCCGTGCAGGCGCGGGCCCACGTCGCGGTGTTCGAGGCGCGGCTCTACCTCGGGGAGATCGACGACCTGAAGGCCGAGGGCGAGGCGCTCGTGGAGGTGTTCACCCGGCTCACCAAGTGCCTGCCCGCCGAGAAGATCGGCGAGTTCGCCGAGGCCGGCGCCGTGGCCAAGGAGGCGCTCAAGTCCCAGGCCGAGCGATATAGGCGGGAGTACGAGTTCAGCGGCGAGCCCGCCGCGGCGGAGATGGCGGACCAATTGGAGGTGATGGCCGAGAGTTTTTAAGGATGAAAGGGGCGAATAATGCGCCAGTTGAACACTCTACCTGTCCTACAGGTCCTCGTCGTCCCACTCGTCCTCGCCTCGTCCTGTTCCGACGGCTCTGGCGGCGGCGACTCGGATTCAGACAGCGACATCGACGCCGACAGCGACACCGACAGCGACACCGATTCCGATACGGACACGGATACGGACACGGATACGGACACGGACACGGATGCCGACGCGGACGGTGGCACCGCCTGCCCGGAGGTGTGCAACGGCGGCTGCGCAGGCGACCTCTGCAACATCGATGATCCGCCGGGCCCGGTCACCTGCCCGACCGGCTGGCAGTGCGACATCGACTGCACGGCGGGCTCCTCGTGCGCGGGAGCGATCGAGTGCGGGGATGGTTCGTGCGACGTCGACTGCGCGGGGTCGGGCTCCTGCGGCGGGCCGTTCACCTGCGGCCCGGGCCCGTGCGCCATCGACTGCACCGGCTCCGGGGCGTGCGGCGGGGTGATCGATTGCTCCGCGTCGTGCGCCTGCAGCCTGTTCTGCACCGATTGCGTCGGCCTCGACTTCACCTGTCCGGATGGATGCAACGCGATGTACGGCTACGGATGCACCACGATGTTCACGGGCTGCTCCGACTGCTGAGCCCTGCCGGCTGGCCTATGCCTATGCACCGTTCGAGAGGCTCTGCCCGGCGTAGCGGTGGACAACCTCCAAGGCAACGGCTACGATCCGATCGTGACGTTTTCGGAGCGAGAGGAGCTGGTCCGGCTGGTGCGCGGCGCGGTAAACGCCGAGCGGATCGTGCTATTCGGCAGCACGGCGCGCGGCGACTCCCGGCCGGACAGCGACGTCGACATCCTCGTCGTGGCGAAGAGCGATCTGCCGCGGTTCCGCCGCGCCGCGCCGATCTACGCCGCGGTCGCCGACCTGCCGTTCGAGGTGGAGGCGCTCTGCTACACCCCCGACGAGGTCGCGGAGTGGTCGGGCGTTCCGGAGTCGCTGGTCGCGACGGCGATGCGGGAGGGCGTCGTCATCTATGAAGCAGAGGCGTGATCTCGTCGCCGGGTGGATGGCGAAGGCCGAGAGCGATCTGCGCGCGCTCGCCGCGTCGCTCTCCGCCGACGCGCTTGACGCCGCGTGCTTCCACGCCCAGCAGGCGGCGGAGAAGGCGCTGAAGGCGTACCTCATCCACGCCGGCGTCGAGTTCCCATTCACGCACAACCTGTCGAAGCTCGCGGCGCTGGTCGCGAGCATCGATCCCGCGCTGGCGCACCTGGCCGATGCGGTGCTGCCGCTGACGCCGTACGCGGTCGAGCTCCGGTACGACGCCGACTTCTGGCCGGATCGGGAGACGGCCGACGACGCGCGAGAGCGCGCCGAGCGCGTGGTCCGCGACATCGCAGCGAAGCTGGCGTGATGTTCTCTACTGCAGCTAGAAATCGGAAATTGGAAATCGGAAGGTTGCGACGCCTTGGCCAGACCGATCCCGGGGGGATTCTTCCGGACGGAAGCGAACGACACCGGGCGCGATTCGCTGCGCTGCTTTCAAGCGGGACGCGGTGGGCGTATCGTTCGGACCACAGGCGATCGACATGAGCGAAGAGAAATTCAGGTGGCCAGCCCCGCCTCCCGGGACTCTGACACCGTTAAACGAGGACTTCCTGGGCTCACCTGCGGAACAGGTGGAGATCGTCGAATGGTTCTGCCGACGGCGGGGAAAGAACACCGTCATTCCGACCACACGAGCGCTGGGACGGTGGATCGAGCGTATGTCACGAGCTCGGTACACGCAGGGGGACCCTTCCGAAGCTCCAGGCCTGCTTTCGGGAGAGCCTGCGGACGATCTAGCGATGTATGTGAAGATCGTTGACACGATTGAGTTCGACCACCTGACATGGGCAATCCGTGTAGTCGAGACGCGCTCGGAACCGGTCGTGATTGATCCGACGTACATCACGCGGGAATTGATCGGGTCAGATCTGGCGGACAACGATCAACGAGGCGGTCCAGTGATGCCGAGTGGAGTCGCCACGATCTGTCTTGCTGCTCGTCTACTCCAGGCATCTGGTGGCCGAATGAGGATCAACGGGGCTCACAGCCAAGGACGCGATATAGAGTGGGAACCTGCCTCCGGTGGTTTGCTCTGGATCGAAAGGAAGGATCGAGCGTTTCGCGCTGCCTACGACGATCCGCCGGATCGCTTCATCAAAGAAGCCGAGTCGAAGATCAAACTCGCTGCTAGGCGGATGCCGAAGCAGAAAACGGCGGCCAGGCTGATCGTCTTCGGAGGTTTTCGTCGTTCCTTCGCTGAAGCCCAACAGCTGCGGGACCAATTCTGCATCGAAGAAAGAAACCGTGACTGGTCTAGCGTGCCGTCTGATCTCCTTCCCGACGTGGTGGCGATTGAAGTGAGGGCTGTTCACGTCGATCGGGCGACGTGCACTCCTGCTACCTTCATGGGCTTGGCGGAGACGAACGCATCCCTCGGGAAAGAGCAGTACGGTCGGGTCAAGGCGGCCCTAGGCAAGGCGTTCGACGTCAAGCCACCTTCGAGGATTGCCGACCTTGGCCCACCACAGGCAATCACGTACTCTGCAAGCAGGAAGAATACCGAAGGGACTGACCCCAGCAGCTAAAGAGCCGCTTGGGGGAAGAGACGATCACACAAAGTGCATCGGAACATCGAACCTAGAGTGATGTCTCTTGTGGTCGAAGACCGCGCTCGTGGCTCCGACGGGATCGAAGGGATGATGAAGATGAAGACAGTCTCACTTCTCGTCGTGGCACTTTCGCTGTGTCTGGCTATGGCTTCATGCACTGACAAGAAGACGCCGACACCCAAGAACACGGCCTCATGCCCTGACGAAGAGGCTGCGACACCTGAGAGCGCTGCTGACAACGCTTCTGGCGACGGCAGGTACAAGATGGACCGGGATGCGATCGATAATGGCCTTTCTCCGGACCATCGAGTCGGAGCCGGTTGGACGCAACTCATGTGGGCGTCGTTCCGCGGGGATGGAAATTCCGTGAAGCAGCTCTTGAGCAGCAAGTGCGGCATCGGCCGTGTCGATGATGTGGGGCGAACCGCGCTCATGGTCGCAGCCGAGGCGGGGCACGCGGAGATCGTCGGAGCGCTGATCGACAACGGGGAAAAAGTCTACGAGAAGGATGCCTTCGAGTGGACCGCCCTGATGCGCGCGGCGTTCGCGGGCCGCGATCCGGTCGTGAAGCTGCTTCTGGATCGAGGTGCGGATCCGAACACCTCTTCAAGCGGTAACGGAGTCACAGCTCTCATTCTCGCAGCAAAAGCGGGGCGCCCCGAGATCGCACAGACACTCATCAAGCGTGGCGCGCGACTCGACGTTAGAGGCGAAGACGGCATGACTCCATTGTTGGCCGCGATCCGCGGAGGCAACGAGAAGCTCGTCGTGTTCATGCTCGAGAAGGGAGCGAGTGCAACCGAGGTCGCGGAGAATGGTTTGACAACGCTCATGCTCGCCGCTCCACGGATGGGCGCCGACACGATCCGCAGTCTGATCGAACGCGGGGCTGATCCGAAGGCAGAAAACCGGGCGGGCGCCACAGCGCTCCATTACGCCGCTCGCTGGGGGAATTCGGTAGCAGCAGGAATCTTGATCGAGCACGGCGCGATTCCGGACGTTCTTTCTGCAGCGCAGCCGACGCCGCTTCTTGTCGCGGCGAAGGCCGGTCAAACAGAGACTGCATTGTTGCTGTTGGAGCGCGGAGCCGACCCAAATCGTGCATCCGGGGAGTGGGCGAGGACGCCGCTTTTGTCGGCGGCGGACGAGGGCAACGAACCCCTCGTGGAAAAACTCCTGTCTTTGGGCGCGCGGACCGACGCCAAGACAAAAGACAACTTCACGATGCTGATGGCCGCGTCCCGGGGCGGCTTGGTGAATTTCGTCAAGCAACTCATCTCCAGAGGACAGAAGGTGAACGCGCAAGACGACGACGGATGGTCCGCGTTGATGGTGGCGGCCGGTAACGGTCATCGGGAGGTCGTAGAGCTACTCCTCAAGAAGAAGGCGAAGGTAGATCTGCATGACGAAAACGAACGCACGGCTCTCAACTGGGCGGTCGAAGCCGCGCAACCCGAAATCGTCTCTCTGTTGTTGGAACACGGTGCGAGCCCGACGGTCGCGACTGAGATAGTCCGTGAGGAGCCGCCGGACAGTCTGGTCGCATCCACGATCCCGGTGCTTTGCCCAAAACGACATGGAGAGCACGGAACCGAACGCCTAGAGTGCGATCAATCGGACTTCGCGCCCTGGGCGATCAACGATTTTAATTTAGACTGGTATCCGTTGCACTTGCAGGCTATGCGGGAGCCCTCGCTTGTTTTCGGCGTCCCTGCCGGAGTTGACACCTATCGACTCTCGATCTCGCCGTCGTTCACGCATCCGTACTTGGTGAGGATCGAGCGCGATGGAAAGAACCTTGTCATGATCGCCAAGCAGTTGACCGGCCGGGGAGGGTACGAACCCGGCGTGATCGATTTCGTGCGGGCGGAACCGCTGTCCGCCAAGAAGTGGGACGAATTCGAGACGCTTCTTGCCCAGGCGTCCTACTGGACGTTGCCGACCAGAAGCCGGG
>JALNZK010000056.1 GCA_023229365.1 Pseudomonadota bacterium
CGATCGCCGCCGTGAAGTCGTCGGCCGGCAGGGGGCGCCACAGCCGGAACCGCACGATCCCGACCTTCTCGCCCTTCGCGCGCTTCTGGTCGACCCACGTCATGGCGGTCTCGGTGATGCCGCCCATCATGACGTAGATGATCTCCGCGTCCTCGTTGCAATACCCCTCGACCGGGCGGTACCGCCTGCCGAACCTATCGCCGAACGCCCCGAGGATCTCGACGATCGGACCGTAGGCGTCGCGCAGCGCGCCCTCGGCCGCCATCTTCGCCTCGGTGTACACACCGGGCATCCCGACCGCGCCCATGGAGACCGGCTTGTCGACGTCGAGCCGCTGCACGGGCTCGAACACCGGGAGGAACTTCCTCACCTCGTCGTGCGTCGGCATCACGATGGGCTCGATGACGTGGCTCACGGTGAACCCGTCGAAGTGGACCATCATCGGCAGCACGACGCGCTTGTCCTCGGCGATGCGGTGCGCCATGACGACGAGATCGACGGCCTCCTGGCCGTTCTCGGCGAAGATCTGGACCCATCCCACGTCGCGCTCCGTCATCACGTCCGAGTGATCGTTCCAGATGTTGATAGGCCCCGAGAGGGCGCGGTTCGCGACGACCATCACCACCGGCAGCCTCAGGTTGGCCGTGATGAAGAGGATCTCGTGCATGAGCGCGAGCCCCTGGCTCGAGGTGGCGGTGAAGGTGCGCGCGCCGGCCGCGACGCACCCGCAGCAACAGCTCAACGCCGCGTGCTCGGACTCGACCGGGATGAACTCCGCGTCGAGGTGGCCCTCGGCGACGATCTCGGCCAGGTGCTCCACCACGTGGGTCTGCGGCGTGATCGGGTAGGCCGCGATGCAGTCCACGTCGCACAGCGCGGCCGCCTCGGCCATGGCGATCGAGACCTCCATTCCCTTGCGATCGGCCATCACTCGTTCTCCTCTTCCATGACGATGCAGCCGGTCCAGCACTCGGCCACGCAGATGCCGCAGCCCTTGCAGTACTCCATGTCGGCCTCCGGGTAGCTGTCGGCGGCGCGCATCGAGATGCACCCCTCGGGGCAGAAGACCGTGCAGACGCCGCACTTCACGCAGCCTTCGAGGTTCCACACCGGTCGGCTGGATCGCCAGTCGCCGGTCCGGTTGTACCGCGACGAGCCGGGCTCGAGCACCGAGGTGCCGATGGCCAGCTCTCTCCAGTTCGGGGTCGGGGATTGCCTAGACAACTGGACCTCCTAAAGCTCGCACGCGCACTCGTCGAACGCGCGGTTGAACGCCTTGATGTTGCCCCCCGCGATCCGGCCGAAGCGCTCCTGGAGCGCGTCGACGATGAGCGCCCTGGGGACCGCATCCGTGGCGCGGATCAGGGCGCCGAGCATCGTCGTGTTCGTGATCACGCGGCCGATCTCCTCGGCGGCGATGCGGTTCGCGTCCACGGTGACGATCCTGCCCTTGAGCTTGTACTCCGCCTTCAGATCCGCGGCGGTCTTCTTCGTGTTCACGATCTGGAGCCCGCCGTCCTGCAGCCCCTCCGAGGTGTTCGCGATGCGCAGGATCGAGGGATCGAGCACGATGACGATGTTCGGCGCCGTGACCGCGGTCCGGTTCCGGATCTTAAGCTTGTCGAGGCGCGCGAAGGCGACGACCGGCGCGCCGCGGCGCTCGGGCCCGAAGCTCGGGAACGCCTGGGCGAACTGGCCGTCGGCGATCGCGGCGAGCGCCAAGAGCTCCGCCGAGGTGACGGCGCCCTGCCCGCCGCGTCCGTGAAATCGAAATTCGAGCATGTGTCCTCCTCGTCGCTCTCACGCCCTCGAACCGCGCGCCCATCGGGCGATGGGCCGACGTGACTTCGTCGCAACTCTACTCGCCGTGACGCTCACTTCAAGGAAAAAGGGCCTGAAAAATCGGCGTTTTTTCAGCTGGTACGGGCCTCCCCGCCGCCGCCGCCGAACTTCGTTTCTTCCGGGGAGAAATCGGCCGAACGGGCGAGCGGTCACGCCGTCAGGTACCCGGAGCCCGGGGAGCCGATCGCGTCGAGCCAGATCGGGGAGGACCAGGCGACGTGGCCGTCCACTTGGACGACGCGGGCGTAGTAGTACGCCCACCGGCCCTCGGGCGGCGCCGGGAGCGTGCCGTGCGCGTCGACCGCCGTCGAGCCGGCCTCGAGCCGGATCTCCCGGCCGCCGTTGGTGACGAGGGCGAGCGACTCGATCTCGGCCGTCGCGGCGACGCTGAGGCGGAACGAAACCGACTCGTTCACCGGGATCTCCTCGCCCATGGGCAGGCCGTTCACCTCGAACCACACGCCGATCTTCGCGCCGGACGTCGCGTAGCAGCGCCGCGCGCCGAGCGCCTCGAAGACCGCGTCCCGCGTGGCGGCCGCCGCGAGGACTCCGGTGAGCCCCGCGCGGTGCGAGTCGGCCATGCGGCAGATCCCGTGGTGCCAGTTCAACCCGTGGCCGTCCGAGCCGCCCACGAACCCGAACCGCAGCCCCCTATCGAGCATCTCGGCCGCGAACTGCCCGAGCTTGTCGTCGCCGCGCGTGCCGATGGGACCGACGCCCGGCCGCTCGTAGGCGCCGTGGCAGGAGACGATCTCCCAGCAGCTCTGCACCTCCGGATCGTGCGCGTCGGCGTCCGCGCCGGTCCACCCCACGTGGTGCGGGAACGCGAGCGCGCCCACGCGGCGGCACTCGGCGAGGAGGCCGGACGACGTCCGGGTCCGCTCGTCGTCCCGGCTGAGCACGGGCCCTCCCCGCGACGAGACGTAGACGACCTTGTGGCCCGGCCCGGGGTGCATCGCGCCGGTCCACTCGAACGCCTGCAGCGTCACGAACTCGCCCGGCGCGTAGAGCTCGTCGGCGATCCGGCAGTGCTCCGCCCATTCGCCCGGCGGGGTCCGCTTCCCGAGGAAGCTTTCGTGATCCGCGATCGCGCACAGATCGTCGCCGTACCGCCAGCGCGCGCGGTGGAACGCCTCCGCGGCGGTGCCCGTCCCGTCGGACGCGGCGGTGTGCTGGTGGATGTCCCCGAACAGCACGCGCCGGCCGGCGACCGCGATCGGGATCCCGCGCACGGCGCGGTGCTCGCGGACCGGGCGCGCGGGCGGCTTCTCCTTCGCGAGGGCCGGCGGCCCGCCGTCGGTCGGCCCGTACGGCAGGAGCCGCGCCGCGAGGCCGTCCCGTTCGCGGCCGACGACGAGCAGCCCCGCCGGCGAGGCGCACGCGTCGAACCGTCGTCCCCGGCACTTCCACCCCGCCTCGTCGAGCTGCGCGGGCACGGTCCACCCGGCGCCCGTCAGATCCATGCGGCGCAGGCTCTGCGATCCGCGCGCCGCGACGACGAGCGCGCCGCCCTCGCCGAGGACGAGCGCCGGCGCCTCGAGCCCCTGATCCTCGCCGCGGCCGCCGCGATCCACGCCCTGCATCCGCGCCGCCGGCAGGGAGAGCTTCCCGTCGCGGTCGAGGTGCGCGACCTCCACCCACCGCACGAGCCCGGGGCCCGCGGCGGGATCGACGTCCGTGCTCCAGGCCACCCAGGCTCCGCCGCCTTCCTCGCCGGCCAGCGACGGGCGCGCGACGACCCCGGTCGGGCCGCCGTCCGCGACCTCGACGATCGCGCCGGGCGCCGGACCGTCCACCCGCCGCGCCTCGATGCGGCTCTCCTCGGGCGCCATGACCTGCCACGCGATCCAGGCCGCGTCCCCGGCCCACGCGGCCGCGGGCTCGAGGTGCGAGCCGCGCCCCTCGGAGATCGGCTTGACGATCGACACCGCGCTCGGCTCCGCGCTCGTGAACCCCTCGACGCGGCACCCGCCGGCCGTGCGGACCGTCCAGCAGAGCGCGAACGCGTCGCTCCCGGTGGACAGGGCCGGCACGCCGGGGCTCCTGCGCCACGGCACGATCAGGCGGGGCGATCCGTCGTCGCCGTCCGCGTCGAGCTCCGCGAGCTTGAGCCCATCCGCCTCCGCGTCGCCGGCGTCGATCCACGCGAGGAGGGCGCCCTCGCCCCACCCCGCCAGCGCTATCCCCGTCACCGCGCGTGTCGGAAGGGTGCACGCGCGGGAGGCGCCCCAGGCCCCGTCTCTGCTCCGGCAGCGGACGCGCACGCGCTCCTCGCGGCCATCCCACGAGATCCACGCCACCCAGAATCGGCCGGCGCCGTCCGCGCAGACGCGCGGCGAGCGGCCGTAGCCGGGCTCGTCCATCAGCGTGCGTTCGAGCGTGGTTGTCGGTGTGTCGGACAAGCGCCATCCCTTGCGATCGATGCGGCGATGTTATCCGATTTCCGCGGCGCGGCCCGAACATTATCGCCGGCCTCGCTCATTTCCCGCCATCCCGGGAGTATTCGGGGTTCTCCGTCGGCACGTCCGAGGTCCCGGAGATCGAGTAGGCCGCCGCGCTACCGGCCCTTCTTGCCGCCGTCGAGGAACCGCTGCGCCTCCATCCGGAGCGCGAGCAGCCTTTCCTCGTACCAGCGGATCGTCGTCGCCTTCACCCGCGCGAGCTCGTCCCTGTGCCGCTCCTCGACCGAGCGGAGCGCCGCCGAGGCGATCGCCTCGGGATCCGGCGGCGGAAGGGCCGCCTCGACGCCGTCCTCCTTGAGGTGCTGGCGCGCTCCCTCGATGGTGTACCGGCGATCGTAGAGCAGGTGCCGGACCGCGAGCACGGCCTCGACGTCCTGCCGCCGGTACAGGCGCTGCCCGGAGCGGGACTTCTGCGGCCGGATCGCCGGGAACTCCGACTCCCAGTAGCGGAGGACGTGAGGCTTCACGTCCGCGAGCTCGGCGACCTCGCCGATCTTGAAGTAGAGCTTATCCGGGAGATCGTTCCGTTTCGTCACTGCGCACCAATCCGCGAACGCACCGGCGCACCCCCGCCGCCGCGCGGGCGCGACAAGCCCGGACACTCTCTCACGACGAAGGGTTGAGGGCGTTCTTCAGCACGTGACTCGACTTGAAGGTGAGCACGTTGCGCGCCCCGATGGTGATGGGTTGGCCTGTCTGCGGGTTTCGGCCGACGCGCTCGTTCTTCGACCTGACGACGAAGTTGCCGAAGCCCGAGATCTTGATCTTCGTGCTCTCCGCCAGCGACTTCTTCATCAGGTCGAACACGATCTCGACCATGTCCGCGGCCTCCTTCTTCGAGAAGCCGCCGACCTTCTCGTACACACGCTCGATGATGTCCGCCTTGGTCATCCGTGCTCTCCTCGATACGGTGAACCTCGATACGTCAACCCGCGTATCGAGCATTTAACCACAGCCCCGATGGTGGTTCAACAGCAGAGTCAGCGGACGATCGCGCGAAACTCTACGGCGACCTTGGCGACGGCGGGCTTGTGCGCCGCGTCGATCTCGTCGTCGGTCAGCGTCCTGTCGAACGCGCGGTAGACGACGGTGAAGGCGAGCGACTTCTTGCCGGCCTCGATCCCCTTGCCGCGGTAGACGTCGAACAGCCGCACCCCGACCGCGAGCGGGCCGCACGCCGCGCCGAGCGCCTCGGCGACCGGGCCCGCGTCCTGCTCCTCCGCCACGAGCAGCGCCACGTCGCGGACCGACGGCGGGAACTCGGAGAGGGGCGAGACGGTCGGCCTGCGCCGCATCGAGCGCAGCGCGAGGACGTCGATCTCGAAGCACGCGGCGCCGCGCTCGAGCTTGAGCGCGCCGAGGAGCTCCGGGTGGAGCTCGCCGACGACGCCGACCTCGACGCCGTCGACGACGAGCGCGCCGCCTCGCGCCGGGTGCAGGAACGGGACGTCCGCCCGGGGCACGACGATCGCCTGCGCGCCGGTCAGATCGCGGATCAGCGCGAGCGCGATCCCCTTGGCGTCGAAGACGTCGTGGGATCCCGGGGCCTCGCCGATCCACGCGTCGCGCGGGCCGGCGACCAGCACCGCGGCGCGCAACACCTCGCGCGGGAGCTCACCGCCCTCGTCGTGGAAGGTCCGGCCGACCTCGAACTGCCTGACCTGCGGCTCGTACCGGGTCGTCGCCCGCTTCAGGTTCTCGAGCAGCCCGGCGACGAGCGTCGTGCGCATCGCCGCGCGCTCTGCGTTCAGCGGGTTGGCGATCCGGACGACCGCGCGATCCATCCCGAGCCGCGCGAGCAGCGCCTCCGGCACGAACGAGTAGCACACCGCCTCGTCGAGGCCGTAGGACGCGAGCGCCTCCTTGGAGCGGCGCGCCGCGTCGAACTCGACCCGGTCCGGCGAACGCGACTGGATGCGCGGCAGCCGCGACGGCACGCGGGCGAGCCCGAGCACGCGGGCGACCTCCTCGATGAGATCGATCTCGCGCGTCAGGTCCGGCCGCGCCGCGGGCACCACGACCTCGAAGCCGCCGTCGACCCGCGTCGTGTCGCAGCCGATCCCGTCGAGGACGCGCCGCGTCTCCTCCGGCTCGGCGCGGTACCCCATGATGTGGGCGAACCGCGCGTCCCTGAGGCCGGCGCGCCGCCTCTCGATCGCGGTCGGGTAACGGTCGATGTTCCCGGGCGCCTTCACGGCCCCGCAGAGCGCGGCCATCGCCGACGCCGCCGACTCGAGGACGTCGATCGCCGCGAGCGGGTCGACGCCGCGCTCGAACCTGTACGACGACTCGCTCTGCAGCTTGAGCCGCCTCGACGTGCGCCGGATCGAGCGCGGATCGAAGTACGCGCACTCGATGAGCACGTTGCGGGTCGACGCGGTCACGCCGGTGTCCTCCCCGCCCATGACGCCCGCGACCGCCACCGGGCGCTCGCCGTCGCAGATGAGGAGATCCTCGGCCGCGAACACCCGCTCGACGCCGTCGAGCGTCCGCATCCGCTCGCCTTCCCTGGCGCGGCGCACGGCGATGGCGCGCCCGGCGAGCTTGTCGAGATCGAAGGCGTGCAGCGGCTGCCCCCACTCGAGCATCGCGAGGTTCGTCACGTCGACGGCGTTGCCTATCGGGCGCACGCCGAGGTTGTGGAGCCGGTAGCGGACGGCGAACGGGCTCGGGCCGATCTTCGCGCCCGAGACGACGGCCGCCGCGTAGCGCGGGCAACCTGCGGGATCGAGCAGATCCACGCGGGCGAGCTTATCGACGGGATCGCCGCCCTCGGGCGCGCGCGGCGCCGGGACCGTGGAGAAGGGCCGGCCGTACAGGAGCGCGACCTCCCGGGCGACCCCTCGGTGGCTCAACGCGTCCGGCCGGTTCGGCGTGACCGAGACGTCGTAGATCCAGTCCTCGAGATCGAGCGCCGCGGCGAGCGGGGTGCCGGGCGCGGCCCGCGTCAGGCCCTCGAGCAGGAGGACGCCGTCGTGATCCGGCCCCACGCCGAGCTCCAGCTCGGAGCACAGCATCCCGAGCGAGCGCTCGCCCTGCAGCTCCCGCTCCGCGACCTCGATCCCGCCGACTCGCGCGCCCACGAGCGCGAGCGCGACGAGCCCGCCGGGCCCCGGGCAGTTCGGCGCCCCGCAGACGACCGCGACGAGGCCGGCCCCGCCGTCGACCTCGACGCACGAGAGGTTGGGCCGCGTGGGGTGCGGGCGCTTCGAGGCCACGACGCCGACGACGACCCTCCCGAGATCCGCGCCGACGCGCCGCGCCGCGTCGACCTCGAGCCCGCCGAACGTGAGCTTGTCGGCGAGCTCGGCCGGGTCCGGCGCGAAGCCGGCGATCTGCGAGATCCAACGATGGCTCAGGAGCACGGCGTCACCTCCAGAAGCAGCCGAGGAAGCGCGGGTCGTTCTCGTACAGGAGCCGGATGCTGGAGATCCCCGCGTACCTCAGCATGGCGACGCGATCGACGCCGACGCCGAACGCGAAGCCGCTGTACCGCTCCGGGTCGATGCCGACGCCGTCGAGCACGTTCGGGTCGACCATCCCCGACCCGAGGATCTCGAGCCAGCCGGTGGACGAGCACAGGCGACACCCCGCGCCGTGGCACGAGATGCACTCGATGTCCATCTCCGCCGACGGCTCGGTGAACGGGAAGAAGCTCGGCCGGAAGCGGCTGCGCACGTCCCCGAAGATCTCGCGGATGAACGTCTCGAGCACCGCCTTCAGGTTCGCGAAGCTCACGCCCTCGTCGACGAGGAGGCCCTCGACCTGGAGGAACATCGGGCTGTGCGTCGGATCGTCGTCGCGCCTGTACACGGCGCCCGGCGCCACGATCTGGATGGGCAGCGGCCTTTCCAGCATCGCGCGGATCTGCACGGGCGACGTGTGCGTGCGGAGCAGAGTCTTCCCTTCTCTGACGAACAGCGTGTCCTGCATGTCGCGCGCCGGGTGATCGTCCGGGAAGTTCAGCTTGCCGAAGTTGTACAGGTCGGTCTCGATCTCCGGGCCGGTCGCGACGTCGAACCCCATCGACACGAACACGTCGACGATGTCGTACATCACGAGGCTCAAGGGGTGCAGGTGGCCCGCCGGCCGCGCGCGGCCCGGGAGCGTCAGGTCGAGGTGCCGGGAGAGGTACTCGCTGTTCGCGCGGTCGGCGAGCGCGTCGATCGCGTCGTTCGTCGCGGTCGTGATGCGCTGCTTCGCGGCGTTGAACGCCTGGCCGACCTCCTTGCGCTGGTCCGCGGGCAGCGCGCCGAGCGCCTTCTGCAGCTCGACGACGCTCCCCTTCTTCCCGAGGTACGCGGCCTGCAGATCGCGGATCTCCTGCTCGGCGGCGCACCCACCGAGCCGGGCGCCGAACCCCGAGGCGAGCTCGTGCAACCTGGCCACAATCTCCTTCGCGTCCATGCTTTTCTCCCGGCGTGAGGTTGCGGGACGGGGGCGCGCCGGCGGATCGTCGCTCGCTACTTGGTCCCGCGCGCCATGGCGGCGACCTTGGCGAACCCCTCGGGATCGACCACGGCGAGATCGGCGAGGATCTTGCGGTCGAGAGCGACCTTCGCCTTCTTGAGGCCGCCTATCATCTTCGAGTAGCTCAGGCCCTGGAGCCGGGCGCCGGCGTTGATCCGGGTGATCCAGAGGCCGCGCATGTCGCGCTTCCGCAGCTTCCGGCCGACGTACGCGTCCTTCCACGCGTGCAACACGGCCATCTTCGTCACCTTGAAGATGCGGCTGCGCGACCCGAAGAACCCCTTCGCCTGCTTGAAGACGCGGTTGCGGCGTCTCCTCGCCTTGAAACCCCTCTTTACCCTGGACATGCTAGCGCTCCTTTGTCTGCGGCCGCCTCACCGTCAGGGGATCACCCTACAGATAAGGCAGGAGCCGGCGCACTTGGCGCACCCTCGTCTTGTCGACGATGTCGTTCTTGCGGAGCTTGCGCTTCCGCTTCGATGTCTTCTTCGTCAGGATGTGGCTGTGGAACGGCTTGTCGCACCGGACCTTGCCGTTCCCGGTCTTGCGAAAGCGCTTGGCGGCCGCGCGATTCGATTTCATCTTCGGCATTTTCGAACCCTCGACGTCCCGCGGACCGGCCCTCGGACCGCGTGAAAACCCTTTCGTTTCGGCACCCTCCACGAAAGGCCCCCGTATGTACACCTGGCATCGGAGAGGACGCAAGAAAAAACGTCCCGGAGATCGGCCGTGCCTCACGGCGCTTTCTCGAGCGCCGAAAGCTCCTCGGCGTCGGCGAGGTCCCGGGCCCTCTTGGACGCCCTTTTCGACGCGATGAGATCGTCGCGGGAGATCAGCCGGAGGCGCACGCCATCGACATCGACGAATCGGGCCCGGCGCACGACTTCCACCGGCGCGACGCCGAGGACGCTGGTCAGGAGATCGATGCGGTTGGGCTCGACGCCCATGTGGAGCGCGGCGCCTTCCCGTGCGAGGAAATCCGCGCGCAGGCCGACCCGTCCGAATCCGAATTCGTCCAGCGCCGCGAGGGCTCTCCTCGCGTTGTCGTCGTTGGGCACGACGAGGATGTCGAAGTCCTGCGTCAAGCGTGGGTATCCGTAGTAGTTGACGGCGAACCCGCCGATCACCGCGTAGGCGACCCCGTGTCGCTCGAGCAGCGCGAGCAGATCCTTCATGTCCTCTGTGAGGGTCACGGCTCGGTCTCGAACCAGTCGACGAGCTCGTAGCTCCAGACCTTCTCGATCGGGATCTTCTCCCAGCCCCGGCCGCGGGAGCGATCTTCGATTTCCCGCACCTCGGCGAGGCGTGCCTCGATCGAGCTCGCGGCGCGGCGGCGCCTCTCGAACGCGTTCTCCTCCTCCAGGGACGAGAAAAGGCGGACGCTCGCTCGGGCGGCTCTCTCCTTGCTCCGGCGCTCTCTGTGTGTCTCGTCCGTCACCCGCGCTCCTCGCGTCCCTTCCGAGTAATACCATCCACGCGGGCGTTTCACCAAAGGTCGTGACGTCGATGCGGGTTGCCTTCGATCCGGGCGGCCGCAAAAGGACCGGATCTGCATCGACTCGACCCAATGACCATATTCTGGGACCATTTTCTGGCGACCTTGCATGAAACGGCCGGGAGTTAGAACAGCGGCACGTCGCCCATGCTCGCTGGGGTCTCGTCGTCACCCACGTAGTCGACTCCCGGGCCGTAGCCGAGCTGACCGAAAGGTCCGTTTCCCCAGCACCGAACCGAGCCGGTCTGCATGAGCGCGCAAACGTAGGTCAGACCCCCATCGATGGCCGCTACCGGGCCGCCGACCTCCACCAGCGGTGCTTCGGCTGGGACTTCGTCGTCGCCGACGATATAGCCCAAACCGTACGCGATGGCGCCCCAACACTTCGTGCCGCCTCCTTCGAATCGAACACAGGTGAACCGCTCCCCGGTCGTTATCTCGACGACGAGATCGCCGACATCGACCGGCCCGACTGACGCAGGAGCCTCGTCGTTGCCGATAGTATCGGTATTTCCGTAGCCAAGCTGTCCATTGTCGCCGAGCCCCCAGCAAACGACGTCGCCGGATTCCAGCACGGCGCACGTGTGATAGTACCCGCACGAGACCTGCGCCGCCGGGCCGCCAAGATCTACTGGACCCACGTCGGACGGCAATTCGTCGTCGCCGACGTCCTCCGTGTCGCCGAGCCCCAGCTGCCCCCACTGGTTGTCGCCCCAGCAATAGACATCGCCGTTCCCGAGCACAGCGCAGGTGTGATCCAGCCCCGCGGAGATCCGGACCGCAGCTCCGCCGAGCTCCACGCGCGCCGAGGCCCCGGGGTCGTCCATGTCGTACCCCGCCCCGCCGCCGTAGCCGGTCTCGCCGTGCTCGCCGTCGCCCCAGCACACGACGTCGCCGCCCTCGAGGAGCGCGCAGGTATGGCCATCGCCCGCGGCGGCCTGGACGATCGCGACGCCGAAATCGATCGGCGCGTGGTCCGCGGGGACGTCCCAGCACCCGATCGTCCCGTTGTATTCGGACGCGACTGGCACCCCGAGCTCGCCGCTCGATTCCGTGCCCCAGCACTTCATCCCGCCCGTCGCCAGGAGGGCGCACGTGTGCAGCCCGCCGGCGACGATCTGCGCGACGTTCCCGCCGACGTCCACGAACGGCAACGTCGACGGCAGGCTCGAGTCGTACCCCTCGGGCGGCAGCTCGGGATCGTAGCCGTACCCGAGCTGGCAGAGCTGCGGGGAGCCCCAGCACTTGACGTCGCCCCCGTCGATCACGGCGCACGTGTGCCGGCCGCCCGCCGAGACGGAGACGGCCGCCGCTCCGTCGCCGCCATCGGTGTCATCTCCGCCGTCGACGCCGGCGTCGGTTCCGCCGTCCCCGGGATCGGCGGGGTCGTCCTGTCCGCCCGCGGCGAAGGCGAGGGCGGCGGCGCAGCACACCACACGTCCGAGCGCGGGGCGGCCTACCACGGGATCACCTCGCTCCCGGAGTAGACGCCGTAGGGCGTCGCGCTGGTGCCGTCCCAGACCGAAATCGTGTGCCACAGCACGATGCCCTGATTCGGACCGCTGCCCGGAGCGGTGGCGTCGCTGAACGCGTCGATGATGTAGGGACCGTAGCCTTTCGTGGCCGTCGGGGTCGGGGACACGTCGCCGAGGTCGCCCGCCCAGGGAGCGTTCCTTAGAACCTTCCAGTACTGCACCATCTCGCTCCACGGGTTGTTGTTGAGGAGGAAGATCTGCGGGCCTTTGATCGACAGCCCGTCCAAGCGGATGACGCGCGCCGACAGCTCTCCGAACACCGGGATGGGATCCCAGTACTGTAGCGCCGGCCAGCATCCTCCGCTCCGAGCGGCCTCGTCTTCGACTTCCCGGTCCCAATCCGGTTGCGTCCAGTTGTCGCACGGCGGGTCACCCGTGAGAGAAACCGCCAATTGTTCCTCCCCAGACCAGGTCGCGCCGTCCCAGTAGTGCACGATCGGCTTGCCGGTGAATGAGTCCACCTGGCCGAACTCGTTCCGCTCTATGAATGCGAGGAACAGCCCGCTCTTCCGGTACGGTCGCCCCGAGCCGTAGAGCAGCAGGCCACCTTGCGAGCCGTCGAGCTGGCAGATCTCCGTGTCGGTCGCCGTGCCGTCGCACATCGACTCGAAATCCGAGGCGGTGAGCTCGATGGCGGCGACCTGGACGAACCGAGCAGGCTCCCCTGGGCTCGACGATTCCTCTCCGGCGGGCGGCCCCACGACATCCGGAGGCGGAGGAGACACGTCGACCGAGAACGGCACGGCGTCGCCATCGGCGTCGGAGTAGCACGCGCGGAACTTTATTCCGTTGAAGGAGCACCCGACCCAGGAAGTGGGGCGAAGCCTGGGGTCGGAGCTGTCGAACGCCACGTTGTCGTCCGCCCCGCTCGGATGGATCGCGGTGCCGTACCAGAGGATGACCGTGGGCAGGAGAAGATAGGTCGCCGGGACGGGAAGATCGACGGCGTACGGGATCCTCGTCGCAACGACTCCCGTGGGAACCGTGTAGCGGGGCGTTGGCAAACTGGGGTCCCAGTAGACCGTTCCATTGACGGGGTCGTGCAGCCGCGGGGAGAAGTCCTTGTGCACACCGGGGATGACGATGGGAGTCCATCGCCATTCCGCGAGATGCGTCTGGGGGTTGGGTTCCAGCCCCAGCACCGGCGACACGACGATCCCGTCACTCGGGTCGTCATCCCCTGAGACGACGATCATGTCATTGCAGACGGCTCCGGCGGAAACGTCGCACTCCTTTTCCGACCATCTCCTCCCCGTCGAAGGGCTCCGGGTGTCTCCCATGTAGTAGTACTGACGACCATTCAAGCCGACGCTGATGCCGAAACCGAGATCCGTACCGCCATGATAATCAGACCAGTAGAATGGTGTTGAAATGTTGTAGCTTGAGGAAAAAGGATCATACGCCCAGTGCTCCCCTAAAAACCAATGTTCCACCTCTGGCGAACCACTCGGCAGATAACCTGGTGACGAACCGTTGGGCCGAGTTGGCGGCGTGTAGGGAATGAAGAAAAGTCCAGGTGAGTTAGGAAGCGCAAATAGAACGTAGATTTGGTGTTCGACGTATCCCCATAGTTCGTCGAGCCGCCACTCGGTCACGAGCAGCCAAGCTTCTTCCTCTGCTTGCTCGATGGTCCAGGATCCCGGCTGCTGCTTGAGATCGGATTCAATTTGATCGAGTAGTGAAACGAGGCCCGACGCAGCGTACGCCTGCGCCACGGCCTGCAACGTCACGTAGTCCGGCGGTGCCGGCACGATCTGCTGCACCAGGATGTCGAACATCTTCCACGCGTCGACCGTGTAGCTCGCCGTGTCAGAGATGCCGGTCACCGCGATCTTCTTCTCGTAGTCGGCGAAGACCGCCACACCCGACATGCAGCCCGTGCTCTGGTACAGCGACACGGCGTTTGACTTCAAGTGCGCCGGGTTGACACCGAAGATCAAGGCGGGCTTCTGGTGCACGAGCGCCTCGGCACCGACCCGGCTCGTGAACGCCGTGTACCCGTCCACCAACGATGTGACCGTGTCCCCGTCCGAGAGACGGGCGATCGGCGACGTTGTCAGCCCGAGCCGGTACGCGTACAGGAACGTCCACGACTCCACCACCAGCACCGGCTTGCCCGACGCCTTGATCGCGCTGAGCCCCGTGGCCGAGACGAGCGGCGCGGACTCGGTGAGCACGATCAGGTCGTACGCGGCGAAGCTCGTCGTGCCCCTGACCTTGTAGTCCTTGATCCGCGTCACGTTGTACCCGAGATCGAGGAAGTGGTTCTCGATGTCATCCTCTTGAGAGCACCACCCGTTTGCCACGAACAGGACGTTCAGCGGCGTGGGCGGGTCGGCCGCCGCCGCGAGCGGAGCGACGAGCGCCCCGAGAAGGATGAACACGGCGACGGCGCGGACGCAACGGGCCTTCGGCACGACCTCGTACGACACGGCGAGCTCCTTTCGCTGGCGTTCTTTGATCTGGTGCCGATGGTACCACTTCCGGACGTGACGCGAGTGCAGCCCTTCTTGCCGGAAAGGGAAAACGAAGCCGCGCGGTCCTCGCGGCCGGCCGTCAGCCGCCGGTCTTCGCGGGCGCGATCAGCATCGTCATCATGCGCCCGTCCATCGCGTAGGGCTGCTCGACGACGGCGATGTCCTTGACGGCCTCCACCATCTTGTCGAGCTGCCTCGCGGCGACGTCGGGGTGCGCCAGCTCCCGCCCGCGGAACCGGATCGTGAGCCGCGCCTTGTTCCCCTCCTCGATGAACCGGCGAACGTGCTTCAGCTTGGTCTCGAAGTCGTGGGTGTCGGTCTTGGGCCGCATCTTGACCTCTTTGACCTCGATGACCTTCTGCTTCTTGCGCGCCGAGTTGGTCTGCTTCTTCTGCTCGTACTTGAACTTGCCGAAATCCATGATGCGGCAGACGGGCGGATCGGCCTTGGGGTTGATCTCGACGAGATCGAGCCCGAGCTCCTGGGCGATCGTCAGCGCCTGGCGGATCGGATAGATCCCGAGCTGCTGCCCGTCCGGGTTGATGACCCGCACCTCGGGCCGCCGGATCATCTCGTTGATGCGCGTCTGCGTCGGGCGCGGCGTGCGCCCCACTGGTGCTTTGTCGTTTGGCTTGTTGTCGTTAATGACGTCCTCCTTTCGTCGGGGCCGCCTCTCCGGAGACGACGGCCCGGTTTCCCTGATACCTCAGCCGAGCTCGTACGTCCGCGGCTCCGCGGCCTCCCGCTCGAGCCACGCGACGAGCTCGTCGATCGTCTTGAACCCCAGCTCCCCGTCGGCGCGGGATCGGAGGGCGACGCCGCGCCCCTCGACCTCCTTGTCGCCTATCACCGCCATCGCCGGGATGCGCTTCAGCCGCGCCGCCCGGATCTTCGCGCCGAGCTTGTCGTTCTCGAGGTGCATCTCGACGCGGAACCCGCGATCCGCGAGGGTGCGCCGCACCTCGTTCGCGAACTCGATCTGGCGATCCGTCACGGTCAGGATCGCCACCTGCTCCGGAGCGAGCCACATCGGGAACGCGCCCGCGTAGTGCTCGATCATGACGCCGAAGAACCGCTCCATCGATCCGAGGATCGTCCGGTGGAGCATCACCGGCCGGTGCCGCTTCGAGTCGTCGCCGATGTACGCGAGATCGAACCGCTCCGGGAGGTTGAAGTCCGCCTGGATGGTAGAGCACTGCCAGAGCCGGCCGATCGCGTCGCGGATCTTGATGTCGATCTTGGGCCCGTAGAACGCGCCGCCGCCCTCGTCGACCTCGTACTCGATCCCCTCGGCGTCGAGCCCGCTCCGGAGCGCCGCCTCGGCGAACTCCCAGACGTCCAGGCCGCCTATGAACTTCTCCTTCGGCCGCGTGGAGAGCATCACCGCGAGATCCTTGAACCCGTAGTCGCCGAGGAGGTGGATCGTGAAGCGGAGCAGGCGCCGGATCTCGCCGTCGAGCTGGTCGGGCCGCATGAACAGGTGCGCGTCGTCCTGCGTGAACCCGCGGACCCGGAGCAGCCCGTGCAGCTGGCCGGAGCGCTCGAAGCGGTACACCGTGCCGAGCTCGCCCCACCGCTTCGGGAGATCGCGGTACGAGACGAGCGCGTTGCGGTACATGCCGATGTGGAACGGGCAGTTCATCGGCTTGATGTAGTAGGGGTTGCCCTCGACCTCCATCGGCGCGTACATCGCGTCCGCGTAGTTCTCGAGGTGCCCGGAGGTCTCCCAGAGGTTCGACCGCCCGACGTGCGGCGAGAAGACGAGGTCGTAGCCGTTCTTGAAGTGCGCCTTGCGCCAGTGATCCTCGATCATCCAGCGGACGAACGCGCCGCGCGGGTGCCACAGCACGAGCCCGCCGCCGATCTGCTCGTCGATGCTGTAGAGGTCGAGCTCCTTGCCGAGCTTCCTGTGGTCGCGCTTCTTCGCCTCCTCGAGCGCGGCGAGGTGCTCGGCGAGCGCCTTCTTGTCGGAGAACGCGGTGCCGTAGATCCGCGCGAGCATCTTCTTGTGCTCGTCGCCGCGCCAGTAGGCGCCCGCGCCGGAGAGGAGCTTGAACGCCTTGATGAAGCGTGTGCTCGGGACGTGCGGCCCGGCGCACAGGTCGACCCACGCGCCGTGGGTGTAGAGCGTGATCGGCACGCCGTCGGCGATGCCGTCGAGGATCTCGAGCTTGTACGTCTCCCCCATCCCGTTGAAGAGCGCCCTCGCCTCCTCCTTGGAGACCTCCTTGCGGACGAAGTCGCGGCCCTCGTTGATGATCGCGAACATCTGCTTCTCGATCGCGGCGAGCTCCTCCTCGGTGAAGCCGCCCGCCTCGCGGTCGAAGTCGTAGTAGAAGCCGTTGTCGATCGCCGGGCCGATCGTCACCTTCGTGCCCGGGAAGAGCCTCTGCACGGCGTCCGCCATGACGTGCGCCGTCGAGTGGCGGATGACGTGGAGCGCGGCCGGATCGTCGATCGCCACCGGCAAAGGCGCGGCGCCCGCCGGGAGCGGCGCCTGGAGATCCGCCAGCTCGCCGCCTATCAGCGCGGCGACCGTGCTCTTGTCGAGGAGATCGGCGGACGCCAGGGCGGCGCCGACCGTGTTCGCGGCGTACCGGTCCTTTGGACTGTTCATGGTTTTCTAATTGTAGGCACGAGCGGGATCGAACCGCTGACCCCTACCGCGTCAAGGTAGTGCTCTCCCACTGAGCTACGTGCCTTCCTGTCCGCGGCGCCAAGGGCCGCCGCGCAAAGCGAGGGACTCTTATCAAAACGGGTATGGAGCGTCAAGGCGTAGTCCCCGCGGCGTAGAGGCTCTCGAGGAGCTCCCGGTAGCGGCTGGAGATCACCTTGCGCCGGAGCTTCAGGCTGGGGGTCACCTCGCCCTTGTCGATGGAGAACTCGGTCGGCAGCACGGCGAACCGCTTCACCGTCGCGAACGAGTCGAGCGCCCCGTTCACGCCTTGGACGTCCGCGTCGATCGCCTCGCGCACGACAGGGTCCGACGCCAGCGCCTCGCCGCGCGCGGCGACGCCCTTCTCCGCCGCGAACCCCTCGGCGTACTCCCGGTCCATCGTCAGGAGCGCGACGAGGAACGGCCTGCCGTCGCCGAAGACGAGCGCCTGCGACACGAACCGGCTCCGCACGAGCTTCGCCTCGATGAACGCGGGCGCGATGTTCTTCCCCCCGGAGGTGATGATGATGTCCTTCTTCCTGTCCGTGATCGTGAGGAAGCCGTCCTCGTCGATGACGCCGATGTCCCCGGTGTGCAGCCACCCCGCGGCGTCGATCGCCTCCCGGGTGTCGTCGGGCCGGTTCAGGTAGCCCTTCATGACGCCCGGGCCGCGCACGAGGATCTCGCCGTCGTCCGCGACCTGCACGTCCACGCCGTCGATCGCGGACCCCACGGTGCCGAACTTGTAGCGGGAGACCCGGTTCGCGTTCGACAGCGACGCGCCCTCGGTCATGCCGTAGCCCTCGATGATCTGGATCCCGGCCGCGTGGAAGAACTCGAGGAGGTGGCGCGGGCAGGCGGCGCCGCCGGAGATGATCATCCGGACCCGCCCGCCGAGCGCGGCCCGGATCTTGCGGAACACGAGCGCGTCGGCGACGGACGCCTGCACGTTGAGGAGCCCGGGCACGTCCTCGCGCGCCTGCAGGTGGCGGCTGTGCCGGAGCCCGATCCCCATCGCCCAGTCGAAGACGGCCCGCTTGATGGGGCCCCCCTTCTCGACCTGCGCGATGACCCCGGCGTGGATCTTCTCGAACAGGCGCGGCACGGTGCAGAAGAAGTCCGGCCGCACCGACGCGGCGTCGTCGACCGCCGTGAGCATCGACCGCGCGAACGCGATCGTGAACCCGACGCGCAGCGCCGCGTGGTACGAGAGCTGGGCGTAGACGTGGGCGAGCGGCAGGAACAGGAGGCAGACGTCGCCCGGGCGCAAGCCGAGGATGCGATCCACCTCGTCGACGACCGACGCGCAGTTCCTGTGCGTGAGCATGGCGCCCTTCGGCTCGCCGGTCGTGCCGGAGGTGTAGACGATCTTCGTGACGTCCTCGGGATCCAGGGTCGCGATGCGCCGCTCGATCTCGACCGCGTGGGCCTTCATGCCCTTCGCGCCGCCCTCGAGGAACTCCTCGTAGAGGACCGCGAGGCCGCGGTGCGAAGCCGGCAGCGCCTCGTCGAGCGAGAGCTCCCGCGGCGCGGGCGCGCCCGGCCTGGCGATCGGCGTCTGCCGATCCTCGAGGACCACGATCCTCCGGACCGCGGCCGGCGGGGCGCCGCCCCCGAACAGGCCCCGGACCTGCAGCGGCCCCTCGGCGAGGACGACCGCCGCGCCGGAGTCCGCCAGGATGAGCTCGACCGTCTCGCGGCTCAGGTTGTGGTAGATCGTGACCGTGCGGGCGCCGATCATCATGATCGCGAGGTCCGCCTCCAGCCACTCCCGGCGCGAGTAGGAGAAGATCGCGACGTTGTCCCCCGGCGCGACGCCCTCGCCGAGCAGCGCCGCCGCGAGGGAGCGCGCGCGCGCGTCCCACTCCTTCCACGTCGTCGGCCTCCACGCCGCGCCGCTGCGCTCGAGCAGCGCGGCCTTGGCCGGGTGCTCGCGCAGGCGCTGCTGGAACAGGTGGAGGAGGGTTCCCTTGGCGGCGGCCATCTAGAAACCGACGCTGACCACGACGGACGGATCGAAGTTCACGGCCCAGCCGTCGCCCACGAGCACGTCGATCGGCAGCTCGATGCCTAAGCCGAAGTTCCGGGAGAAGTAGAAGATCGCGGCCGCGCCGACCTCGATGTCCACGAACCCCGGCTTCGGGAAGTAGGGATCGCCGCTCGGGCTCGCGACCTTGTAGATGATGTGCCCGTAGCCGACGCCGGCGAACGCCGAGAGGCGCATGGCGCCGCCCGCGAGGATCGGCTTCTGGAGGAAGGTGAACCGGGCGCGCGCGTTGGCGAGCCACGCCTTGGCGATGTGCTTGGTCAGGATCTCCACCGCCTCGTCGGAGTCGGTCAGCGCGACGCTCTTCTTGGCCGCGTCCTCGTCGAGCGGGTTGTCCTCGTCGCCGGGCGACATCCCGTCGACCTCCGTGCATTTCAGTCCGTTCGCCGTGTCCAGGTCGCCGCCGGCCGCGTCCCAGCAGCTCTGGTTGTCGACATCGAAGCTCTTGAACTTCATGAGGTCGATGCGCCCCGAGATCTCCACCGAGAGCCAGTCGAGCTTCGGGATCTGGAGCCCGACCGCGAGCCGGAGCGGCACGCCGCCGAAGGCGAAGCCCGAGGGCTTCTTGGTGTAGGTCTCCACGACGTTGTCGCCGCCCTCGTTCTCGTGCGTGGTGAACGTGATCTCCTGCGACATCGCGCCGAAGCCCACGCCGCCGGACACGTTGACGTAGAACTTCTGCGGGCCGCGCGGGCCTTTGGGAGCGCTCCCGTCGGGCTCGCAGATGCCGGCCTCGCCGCACACGAGCCCCTCGGCGCAGCCGGTGGCCGGGTCGCACACCTCGCCGTCGCCCGGCTTCGCGCCCTGGCCGCACGTCTTGTCCCACGGCGGGCACTGCGTGCACTCCTGGGGGACCGGGAACCCGGCGATCCCCGGCAGCGGGGACGACTCGGGGGTCATGACGACGTTGAACGGCCCCTGGGCGGACGCGTGGCCGCAGATCAGGTTGCCGAGGCGGTCGTACCCTTCGATGTAGTAGTTGATGGTGGCCGGGTCGTAGAGCCGGATCTCGCCCTCGTCGCAGCTCACCTGCGCGCCGAACCCCCGCCCGGAGGGCGTGACCGTCAGCTCCTTGTACTGGGGCGAGCCGTCGAACGCGAACCTGACGACGAGCTTGGCGAGCCGCGCCTGCATCGCGGGATCGAGCTCCATGTAGAGCGGCACCTCGTAGCGCTGCTTCACGTCGGTCGGCGCCGTGTGCACGCCGCACACCGGCACCCCGGGATCGGCGGCCCCTCCCTGCGGCGGGCCGGCCTGGGCGCCGCCGGGCAGGACGATCGTGCTCAGGACGTTCGGGCAGTTGGCGGGCGTCGCCTGCTGCTTCGCCATCATGAATACGGCGTCGATGTCCGGGGTCGACATGAGCGGATCGATCATGATGCCCGAGTCGAGGCAGAGCGCGGTCGCGAAGTCGCGCTGCCCGCTCGCGTTGTCGCCCGAGCCGCCTATCCGGATCGTGCCGTACGCGACGTAGAGGCGCGCGAGGGTCGCCTTGTCGAGGTCCGGAGAGTAGCCGAGCGCCTCCTCGAGCGCGCCGGTGGCCGCCGTGAGATCGAGGTTCGAGTACGCGTCCATCGCCTCCTTGACGAGCCCGGAGACCTTCCGCTTGGCCTCGGCGTTCCCCTCGCCGAGCGCGGGCGCCGCGGCGAACGTCACGGCGATCGCGAGCCAGAGCATCGACGAAAGCGGCTTGATCGAACGCGAATCGACTCGTCCCATCACGACTCCTGAACGGCTGCGAGAACGCCGCGCCCGGTGGCCGGGCCACCTTTTCATTTCACGGCGTTCATTCCGGAAAACCGGGTCGAACGTTTCAAAGAGAATGACCCTCAACGACGTCGTTTGTCAATAACGGAGGGGCGCGAAAACCGTTCGCTCTGGAGTTTTGAAACGCCGTGAGAAATGCTCGGCGGGCGCGCTATCAGAACTGGAACGCGAGGCCGGCCTGGATGTCGATGTTCGGAAGAATCATCATACCTTCCTGCCCAAAAAGAAAATCAAGTGTCACACCAAAATTAACCCCAAAATTGTCAATAAACCAGTAGTACCCATCCATCCCAACTTCCGCATCAAAACCCTTCACCTCGCGGAAGAAGTGCGTGATCCTGCCGCTCGATCCGTTCCAACCGTCCTCGTCTACGAAATCCTTGTCACCATCGCCGTCGAGGCAGATCAGCTGGCCTTCCTCGTACTCGACCCCGTCGTCGGTCTCCCATTCGCTCGTGTCGCCGCTGTACTCGTAGCCGTCGTCGTCGGCCTCGACTGGCTTGCAGTCCTTGTACTCCACTCGGCTCTGGAAAATTCCAAAACCAAGACCTGTAATGATATGGAGTTGGAAACCTGTACCGTCATCGTCGCCTACTACCCTAAACGAAGTGAGGAGAAGAAAGGACGGCGCGAACGGCATCACATGTTCTCTGTTTTGCGAAACCGCCGCCGGAGTCGCGTATTTTTCTAACGCCATGCCGCCGCGGAACATGAGCCCCACCCCAAGCCAAGGCACCGGTGGAATACTAATCATCGGGTTGGCGCGAATGTGCAGTTTGTCGAACGCGAAGCCGGTCGCGATCTTGAGATCGCCCTTGGAGACCTGGTTGTAGGGCTTTTCGCTGCCCCCCGTGACGACCCCCGCGCCGGTGCCGGCGTTGATCGACATGCGGAAGTGCGACTTGAAGTCGCCGCCGCCGCCGCCGCCGCCCTCGGACGTCGTGCACATCTCCCCGACGCACGCCATTCCGGAGCAGCACTCGGCGTCGTTGTCGCACAGATCCCCCAGCTGCTTGCAGGAGGCGTTGCAGTCCGGGTTCCACGGCGGGCACTCGGCCGTGCACGCGCCCGGCGGCGTCTCGTTGGGCAGCGCCGGCGGCGGCACGGTGAGCGTCTGGACGATGCTGATCTGGTACGGCTGCATCTCGCTCGCCGCGGTGCCGAGGAGCTGGTTCGCGGGATCGAGCACGGCGATGTAGTACTCGATGCCGATCGGCTCGAGCGTCGTGAGCACGTCGCACCCGATCGTCGCGGCGTAGCCGGACGTGTGCTGCTGCATCTGCACCTGCTGGTAGATGCGCTCGCCCACCGTGCGGTAGAACAGGATGACCTGCCCGACCGACACGTTCGGGTTCACCTCGGCGAAGATCGGGATCGGCACCATGCGCGCCTGCTGCGTGACCTGCATGTGGCGGATGACCTGCATCGCCTGCGGCTGCGGTTGCGGATACTGGGGCTGCGGCTGCGGGTACTGCGGCTGCGGTTGCGGCTGGGGCTGCGGCTGCGGGTAGACCGGCGGCGGCGGCACCGGCGCCGCGCCCGAGCACGCGCCCGGCGCCTGCACCTGCCCCTGCGCCGCGTTGAACAGCATCTGGATGTCCGGCGTCGTGTTCAGCGGATCGAGCATCACGGTGCGATCCTGGCACAAGGCCTTCTTGAAGTAGTCGAGCGCGCCGGCGTTGTTGCCCATGCCGCCCGCCTCGACGATGCCCAGGTTCGCGTAGGTCCTCGCGAGCGGCTGGCCGCGGACGCCGTACTGGTTGCACGTCGCCTCGGCCTGCTGGAGGAGCTGTTTCGCCTCCGCGAACCGCAGGTCGCCGTACATCGCCATCGCCTGCTGGTTGAGCTGGAGCACCGTGCCCTGCGGTCCCCCGGCCTGCGCGCGGGCCTCCCCGCCCGCGGCGAGCAGCGCGAGCGACACGGCCGCAGACAACACCACGAACGTCGGAATTCCTCTCATTGGCAGCATCCGTTCCTACTCGTTCTGTGGGACGTCCGTCCGCACGAATTCGACGCGCCGGTTCGCCGCCCGGCCGTCGTCGGTCAGGTTCGTGTCCACCGGCTTCTCCTCACCCCATCCCTGCGACGTCAACCGGCCCTTGCCGATCATCCCCTTCTTGACGAGGTGATCCAAGACCGCCTTGGCGCGCTTGGTGCTCAGCTTCTTGTTGTACTTGTCGTTGCCGCGGCTGTCCGTGTGCCCCTCGATGCTCAGGGTGATCTCCGGGTTGTCGCGGAGCACCTGCGCCACGGTCGAGAGGATCGGGAACGAGTCCGGCAGGATCTTCGCCTTGTTGTAAGCGAAGTGAATCATCTGGTTGATCCGGATGTGCGTCTCCGTGATCTCCACGCCCTCGTACCTCTTCGGGCAGCCCTTGTTCGCCTTGTCGCCCTTCACGTTCGGGCACTCGTCGTCAGGATCGAGCACCTCGTCCGCGTCGTTGTCGTTGTCCGGGCAGCCGTCCTCGTCCTCGTACCCGTCCGGATCCTCCGGGTTGTCGATGCACTTGTCGCGCGTGTCCGGGATGCCGTCCGCGTCGTTGTCGTCGTCGGGGCAGCCGTCCTCGTCGAGGTAGCCGTCGCGATCCTCCGCGTCGACGACGCACTGGTCGGCGGAGTCCATGATGCCGTCCCCGTCGGTGTCCTGATCCTCCGGGCAGCCGTCCGTGTCCTCCACGCCGTCGAGGTCCTCGGCCTGGTCCGGGCACCTGTCCACGTCGGCGCAGATGCGGTCGTCGTCCGCGTCGACGCACTCCGGCGGCAGCGGCGCGGCCACGACGACGGCGAGCCCCGCGCACTTCTCCGGCGGCGAGCTCGCCTCGGCCTTCTCGAGGTTCGACATCGCGACCTCGTAGTGATCGCGGGCCCGGCTGCTCATCCCCTGCGAGATCTCGAGCGACGCGAACTTGAGGTTCGACTTGGCGAGCGCGAGCTCCTTGGGCGCGCAGGTGTAGGCGCCGTTGCGCTCCACCTGCTCGACGCGGCTTTGGGCCGACTCGATGCCGCCCTTGAGCCGGGCCGTCTCCGCGCACCCGAGCTGGGCGACGGCGATCAGCGCGAGCGCGGCCGCGGCGACGAGGCTGTGCGACGACGGTGCACGCATCTAGCGCCCCCTCTCGCGGCTGTACCGGAGCGCGATCTCCCGCGCGCTGCGCGCGAACGACCGCGCCTCGCGCGCGTACTCGATCGCGGCTTCGTAGTCGGAGTAGCCGACCTCCTCGCGCGCCTTGTGCAGGAACTCGACGGCGGAATAGTACTCGTACGGCGCCGCGCACTGCGGCTTCCCCTCGAGGGAGGAGGCCGAGGGCTTCGCGGTGTCGGTCGTCGCGATCGCGGTGCCCGGATCCGGTGCCGACGCCGCGGCGACGGGCGAGCGCGCCTCCAGCTGGGCGTCGGTGCAATGGGCGCCGGCGACCTCGGCGGCGGCGACGGCCTGCGAGGCCTCCACGATCACCACGGTGTATTCGATAGGGGCGCACCCAGCGAGCAACAGGACGACGAACGACACGACGGGCACGGATAACCTACCGTTCACGAGCGTCCTCCCTTGTTCACATTCCAACCGTACGGGACCCTTGAGAATTAACCTTAGTTATCAAACTCGTTCTTCCACGTCAACATGAGGTGGGACCGGCTCAGGAGGCGGAGCCGGGGTTGGCCGGCGCGAGCGCGCCTCGGATGATGCGCGCGATTCGGTTCACGGTCCGAAACTCCGGGATCAGGTCCTCGGTCAGCTCGACCGCGAACTCCTGCTCCAGCTGGGCCAGGAGCTCGAGGCGCGCCATCGAGTCCATCCCGAGCGCGGCGAGATCGTCGTCCGGCCCGAGGGCGGCGCCGGACGAGACCTTCGAAAGGACGAAGGCGACCCGCTCCCGGATCCGCGCGAGCTCCTCGTCGCGCCGCGCGCCCGCCCCCGAAGCGTCTTCGTTCGGGGTCATCCGCGCTTCGCCTCCCGCCACGCGCCCTCGAGCTCGTCCGGCGACAGCGCGCCGAGCTCCCGGCCCGAGGCGCGCACGAGCGCCTCCATCGCCGCGAAGCGCGTCGCGAACGTCCCGCAGCCCTTGCGCAGCGCCTCCTCCGGCAGGTGGCCGAGGTGGCGCGCCCACTGCGCGACGGCGAACAGGAGATCCCCGAGCTCGTCCTCGACCTGTCCGGGATCGCCTGCCGCGATCGCCTCGTCGACCTCGCGCAGCTCCTCGGCGACCTTGTCGCGCACGCCCGCGGCGTCGGGCCAGTCGAAGCCCACCCGGCCGGCCTTCTCGCCCATCCGCGCCGCCTTCTGCAGCGCCGGGAGGCTCCGCGGCAGCCCGTCGAAGAGGCCGCGGCCGGCCTTCTCGCCCTTCTTGATCTTCTCCCAGTTGACGAGCACCTCGCCGGCGCCGCTCACCGCGGTCTCGCCGAAGACGTGCGGGTGCCTGTGCACGAGCTTCCGGCTCAGGCCCGCGACCACGGCCGCGATGTCGAACGCCCCCCGCTCGGCGCCGATCTGCGCGTGCAGCAGGATCTGCAGGAGCACGTCCCCGAGCTCCTCGCGCATCTCGTCGTCGCTCTTCCGGTCAACGGCGTCGAGCAGCTCGTACGACTCCTCGATCAGGAACGGCTTCAGCGTCTCGTGGGTCTGCTCGCGATCCCAGGGGCAGCCGCCGGGGGCGCGGAGCCGCCGGATGATCTCGACGAGCTCGGCGAACGCCTTCTCGGCGCCCCGGGGTTCCTCGCTCTCGCGGTTCGCGCTCACGGCGACAACGGGTAGCACGGCGACACCGCGCGGGCAAGCGGCGCGGTCTCCGCGCCCGGGGTCAGATCTGCGGGGTGTAGCTCGGCCGCGAGAGGCTCTTCGGCGGCGAGTTGGTGAGGTAGATCGGCTGGCCGGTCGACTCGAGCACCGATCGCCACATGTCTCCTTCCGGGTCGACGTTCTTCCTATGGCCCGCGAGCCGCTCTAGCGGGATGTGCGTGAACCGCCCGTGCGAACGGCCGACCGCCATCCCCGTGCGCCCCGACATCCCGGCGTGCGCCGCGGCCTGCGCGAGGTAGCCGCAGAAGATCGAGTCGGTCGAGCACGGCGGCGCGGAGCGGATCATGTAGCTCGGGTCGATGTACTTGAGCGACAGCTTGACGCTCTTCGCGAACCGCTCCTGGATCCGGTCCTTGAGGAAGACGCCGATGTCGCCGAGCACCGCGTTGCCGGACGCGTCGGTCCGCCTCTCCGCCTCGAGGTGGCTCTGGCCGGCGCCCTCCGCCACGACGATCACCGTGAACTTCCGCTGCGCGAACCTGTCCTCCAGGTAGGCGTAGACGCCGCCGTCGCCCTCGAGATCGAAAGGCAGCTCCGGGATGAGCACGAGGTTGACGTTGCGCATGGCGAGCGCGGCGTTCGCCGCGATGAAGCCCGACGCGCGGCCCATCAGCTTGACGAGCCCGATGCCGTTGACCGTCGACAGCGCCTCCGCGTACGCGGCGCTGATCGCCTCGGCCGCGAGCCCGACGGCGGTGTCGAACCCGAAGGTCTGATCCACGAGCGGGATGTCGTTGTCGATGGTCTTCGGGATGCCGACGACGCCGATCTTCGCGCCCCGCCGCGCGACCTCCTCGTGGATCCGGAGCGCGCCGCGGAACGTCCCGTCGCCGCCGATCGCGAACAGGAGGCCGATCCCCATCCGCTCGAGCGTGTCGACCATCGCGGCCGGATCCTGCGGCCCGCGCGACGTGCCGAGCACCGTGCCGCCCATCGTGTGGATGTCGCGCACGCGCTCCGGCGTCAGCTCGACGACCGGGTGCCCCTCCTGCGGGACGAGGCCGGCGAACCCGTACCGGAACCCGTGGATGCGGCGCACCCCGTACCCGTGCCAGAGCGCCATCACGAGGCCGCGGACCACGGTGTTCAGTCCCGGGCAGATGCCGCCGCAGGTCACGATGCCGACCCCGAGCAGCAGAGGGTCGAAGAAGATCTTCTGCCGCGGCCCGGCGAGCTCGAGGAGCGGGGGCGTCCCGCCGGCGCGGAGGCTCTCCGCGATCTTGGACCACTCCACGTCCGCCACGATGCGCGAATCGTCGGCCGTGAAATCGACGACGTTGTCTCCCGGATCGGTGCCGAGCTCGAGCGGCGAGTCCAACGTCGCGGGCCCGAGCTTCTCGATTTCGAAGTTGTGCTTCATCGCATGCTCCTCGTTCCGGCTGGGCGCGCCTTCCCCTGCGTCGCGCCGGACCATGTTGCGTCGCCGCGAACGCGCCGTCAATGTTGACACCCCCGGCGCCGTGGGTTCAAAGACGGGCATGATCGCGAACGAGAAGGCGCTCCACGATCTCGAGTGGGGCCGGCTCCTCTCCCACCTCGCGGCGCGCTGCGCGTGCGAGGACGCCGCCCTGCGCTGCCTTTCGCTGCCCTTCCTCGAAGACGACGAGGCCTGGGCGCGCCTCGCCGCGGTCGGCGAGATCCTCTCCCGCCTCCGCGAGGACGACGCGCCGCCGCGCCTCGCCGCGAGGCCCTTCGCCGAGGCGCTCGCCCACGTCCGGGGCGCCGGCGCCGTGCCGGGCGACGCGCTCTGCGCCATCGCGGCGAACCTCGGCCTGTACGCGTCGGCCGCCCGCTACCTGGACAACCGGCGCGACAGGTGCCCGCTGAACGCGGCCCTGGCGATCCCGAAGGGCGGCGAGCGCTGGGCGCTCTCGCTCTCCCGCCTGGCCCAGGAGATCGAGTCCGCGTTCGAGCCGGACGGCGCCATCTCCGACGGCGCGAGCCCGGAGATCGGCCGGCTGCGCAGGCGCGCCGTCTCGCTCCGGCAGGGGCTGCTCGCGCGGCTCGACGAGATCGCGGAGCGCGACGCGGATCTGCTCCAGGAGCGGACCGTCACGCTGCGCAACGACAGGTACGTGCTCCCGGTGCGGACCGACGCCCACCGGCGGATCCGCGGCATCGTCCACGGCACGTCGAGCACCGGCGCGACCGTCTTCGTCGAGCCCGAGGAGGTGGTCGGCCTCGCGAACGATCTCACGCTGGCGCGGGAGGACGTCATCCGCGAGGAGGCGCGGATCCTCGCGGCGCTCGGCGCCGCCGTGCGCGATCAGATGGACGAGGTGTCGTTCGCGTGCGCGATCATCGTCGATCTCGAGACCGGGATCGCCGCCGCGCGGCTCGCGCTGGATCTCGACGCCGCGGCCCCGTCGCGCGCGGGGCCCGGGGAGGCGGAGATCATCCGGGCGCGGCACCCGCTGCTCGTCCTCGACGGCGTCGCGGTCGTGCCCGCCACGGTGACGCTGCGCCGCGGGGAGTGCCTCCTCGTCTCCGGCCCGAACGCCGGCGGCAAGACCGTGCTCCTCAAGACGGTCGGGCTGTTCGGGCTGATGCTCGCCGCGGGGCTCCCGGTGCCCGCGGATCCGCGGTCGCGGATCGGCATCCCGCGCGCCGTGCTGACCGACATCGGCGACGACCAGAGCCTCGAGAACAACCTCTCGACCTTCTCGGCGCACATGCGGAACATCGCCGCGATCCTCGCCGCCGCGCGGGCGGGGGGCCTGGTCCTCCTCGACGAGCTGTGCGGCGGCACGGATCCGCTCGAGGGCGCGGCGCTCGCCGAGGCGACGCTCGAGGCGCTGGTCGCGGGCGGGGCGACGGCGCTCGCGACGACACACTTCGACACGCTCAAGTCGCGCGCCCAGGACAAGGCCGGCTTCGTGAACGCGGCGATGGGGTTCGACGTCGGCGGCGGCAGGCCGACGTTCGAGCTCCGGCTCGGGCTGCCCGGGAGCTCGAGCGCGTTCGCCGTGGCGGCGCGCTTCGGGATCCCGGACGCCGTCCTCGACTCGGCGCAGAGGCTCCTCCCCGAGGGCGTGCGGGAGCTCGCGTCCGCGGTCGCCGCGCTCGACAAGGCGAAGCACGACGCGGAGATCGAGCGGCTCGCGCTCGCGGAGCAGCGCAGCGCGCTCGCGACGGAGGCGAAGCGGCACGCGGACGAGATGGTCCGGCTCCGGGCGCGGGACGAGCGGTTCGTCGACAAGGAGCGGGAGGCGCTCTGGCAGGAGATCCGACGGGCGCGGGAGCGGGTGCGCGACGCGGAGGCGACGCTCAAGCGGCGGAGGGTCGACGCCCCTGGGGCGAAGTCGGCGCGCGACGCGATCAACGCGGTCGCCGAGCGGCTGGCCCCCGGCGGCGCGCTCGGCCAGGGCCGGCCCGACGAGCTGCCCGGCGCCCCGGCGCTCCCGGATGATCTTCGCGAGGGAGCGCGCGTCCACGTCGTCTCGCTCGGCAAGGAGGCGATCGTCGCCGAGCCGCTGCGCGGCAACACGGCGTTCGTCCGGCTCGGCTCGGCGCGGCTGCGCGTGCCGCTCGAGGATCTCCGGTTCCTCGGCGAGGCGCGGCCCCGCACAGGCCCGGCGCCGAAGAAGCCCGCGCCGGCGCGCGAGGAGGCGCCCGATCGCGTCGAGGCCGTGCCCAGGGGACCCGTGCGGACCGCGGGCAACGTCCTCGATCTGCGCGGCGCCACCGTGGACGAGGCGATCGATCGCGTCGACGCTTTCCTGGACGCCATGCTGCGGGACGGGGCCGACGCGGCGTTCGTCATCCACGGGTTCGGGACGGGCGCGCTCCAGGACGCGATCCGCCGCCACCTCGACGGTTCGCGCTACGTCGCGCGCTGGCGCCCCGGGGATCGAGAGGAGGGCGGCGACGGCGTCACCGTTGCCTGGCTCCGTTAGCCTCCTCGCCCTCGTCGTCCGCTTCGAACGAGGCGAGCATCTTGCGGATCGCGTCGGCGCGCCGCACCTGCCGCGGCGAGGTCGAGTAGGTCGCCGCGAGCACCGTCCACGCCCGGAACCAGATCGGCGTGCCCACGTCGGCGTCGTCGAGCCGGGAGAGCAGCTCCCAGCAGGTCTGCTCGAGCCGCCGGTAGCGCTTCTGCGCCATCAGGATCTCGCGCAGCCTTTCGAGCGCCGGGAGGCACGTCGGATCCTCGCGGAGCGCGCGGAGGAACAGGGCGACCGCGAGCCCCGGGCGCTTCATCTCCGTGAGGGCGAGGTTCCCGGCGGCGCAGTGGTGGGTGGCGCGGGACGACGCCTCGCCCGACGTGGCGCGGCGCTCGATCTGCCGCAGCCCCTCGCGCGGCTTGCCCGACGAGATCGCCTCCCCGACGAGGCGCTTGAGCTCCGGATCCGCGTCCCCGTCGATCTCGCAGCGGCCGGCCGCCGCGGAGACCCGCCGCCCGAGCATGAGGCCGCGCACGAAGCGGAACGCGAGCACCGCGATGAAGAGCACGGCGGCGATGGCGAGGACTGGCTTCATCATGGCCGCGATGATAACCCGGCGCCGAAGGGAGTCAACGCCGGACCCCGGGCGAGGCCGCGTAGGGCCCGGCGTCGGTGAGGAGGTAGATCGCAAACGACGCGAGCCAGTGCTCGCCGCCGTAGCCGCTCCCCGCCATCTTCCCGAGGCCGTCCTCGCGGTGGATCGCCGCGAGCCGCTCGAGCACCGCCCGGCGCGGATCGCCCTCCTCGAGCGCGCTGGCGATCCCGCGGTAGGCCGCGGCGCGCTGGAGCGACAGGCCGATGAGGTGCCCGATGCGCGGATCCTCGCGATCCTTCACGACGGGAGCCGTCCGCAGCGGGGCGAACGCCGGCGCGTCGAGCGGGGGGAGGAACCTGTCGAGCCATGTCGCGAGCTCCTGCTTCGGGAGCACGCGGCGCATGAGATCCGCCTCCGCGAGGCACGGCGAGATGAAGTCCTCGCCCGAGGGCTCGAAGGCGGTCGGGCACGCCGCGTCCGCGAGGTAGAAGTCTCGCGCGCGCCGCTCGAGGAGCTCGCGCAGCCCCGTGTCGGCGGTCGCCACGGCGTAGTCGTGGGCGTGCGCCAGGGCGAACGCCGTCGAGCTGTGGGTGCCGTCGCGGATCGGCACCGAGAGGGTCTCGAGGTAGCGCGACAGCGCCGCCGCGACGTGCCGCTCGAGCGGCTCGAGGATCGCCGCCCAGCGCCGCGCGTCCGGATCGTCCCACGTGCGCAGCTCCGCCGCGAGCCGCAGGAGCCACCCGTAGCCGTACGGCCGTTCGTAGGTCCTGCTGAGCGGCTCCGCGAAGTACGCGAGCTCGCCCGCGATCCGCTCCGCCGTGAAGTGCGCCTCGAGAGCCTCCCGCGCCCTCCCCTCTTCCGCGAAGCCGGTGGTCTTCATGAGCCGCACCAGCGCCCAGTGGCCGTGCACCGACGAGTGCCAGTCGAAGCAGCCGAAGAACGCCGGGTGCAGCACGCGCGGCGGCCGCATCGTCTCGTCGCCGTCCAGGATCTCGCTCGGCTTGTTCGGGTACTCGCGATCGACGCAGGCGAGCGACAGCGCCGCGAGCTCGCCCGCGCGGGCGGCGTCGAGGCTGCGCTCCGCGGGCGCCGGCAGCTCGCGCAGGAGGTCGCGGTAGTCGGGCGACGAGGGAGGCGCGGCCTTCGCCTCCGCCGCCGGTTCCGCTCTCGGCTCGTCGTTCGCGCAGCCCGAGAGCGCGGCCGCGAGGGAGACAATCGCGACGCGCAGGGCGCGGTTCTTCGTCGTCGTGCACATGGCGTCATCATACGCGTCCCGCGCTGTCCCGGAAACCCATTGCCATCGATCCGAAGAACGTGTATTCATAGGGCTTGCAGAGCGTATGCTCTCAATATCATTGGGTTTTTCGATGTCACGCATCGTCTCGGTCGCGAACCAGAAAGGCGGCGTCGGCAAGACGACGACCGCCGTGAACATGGGCGCTTCTCTCGCCGCGGCCGAGAAGACGGTGCTCGTGGTCGACCTCGATCCGCAGGCGAACGCGACCTCCGGGCTCGGCGTCAACCCCGACGACGCCGCGGCGAGCTCCTACGAGGTGCTCATCGGCGCGGTCCCTGCCGAGGCGGCGATCACGCCCACGACGCTCGACTTCCTCGACCTGATCCCCGCGAGCCGCGATCTCGCGGGCGCCGAGGTCGAGCTCGTCGACGCCGAGGATCGCGAGGCGCGGCTGCGCGAGGCGCTCGACGCGATCCGAGATCGGTACGACTACATCATCATCGACTGCCCGCCCTCGCTCGGCCTCCTGACGCTCAACGCCCTGTGCGCGGCCGACGCCGTCGTCGTCCCCTTGCAGTGCGAGTACTACGCGCTCGAGGGGCTGTCGCGCCTGCTCGAGACGATCGGTATCCTGCGCGAGCGGCTGAACCCGAGCCTCGAGATCGACGGCATCCTGCTCACGATGTACGACTCCCGCAACAACCTCTCGGAGCAGGTCGCCCGCGAGGTGCGCCAGAACTTCGACGGCCGCGTGTTCGAGACGATCATCCCGCGCAACGTTCGCCTCTCGGAGAGCCCGTCGTTCGGGAAGCCGGCGCTCTTGTACGACGTGAAGTCGAAGGGGACCCAGCGCTACCTCGAGTTCGCGCGCGAGTACCTGGAGATCGGGCGGTGAACGACCC